>JBIOHJ010000033.1:0-26345 GCA_044448905.1 Bacteroidia bacterium
ATGCTGAACAACCCGATAAATAATTTTCAATTCCTAATGCTTAATTCTTAATTTCATTATGCCCCTACTCGGAAGCATCATAAAAGGAGGAATTGAGCTTCGTCATAATCTCAAAATAAAATGGCGTTCGTCTGAGCGTACTCAGAAAAGAGAGCTAAAAAAATTATTGCGTAAATCGCAGTTTACACTTTTCGGGCAGACTTATAATTTTTCCGAAATTATTCATAGTAAAAACTTCGTGAACAAATTTCGGGCAATTGTTCCTATTCATGATTACAATTCTATTTTTTCAAACTGGTGGAATAAATGCCTGCATAACGAAGAAGATGTTTGCTGGCCCGGGCGTGTAAAATACTTTGCACTGAGTTCCGGAACTTCCGATTCATCGAGCAAGCACATACCGGTTACCCGCGAAATGGTACGGGCAATTCAAAAAGCAAGCGTGCGGCAGATAATTACTCTTGCCAATTATGATATTCCAAAAGAAATATTTGAAAAAGGAATTTTAATGCTGGGAGGAAGCACGCATTTGCACCAGCAGGGAAGTTATTTTGAAGGCGATTTAAGCGGCATAACAGCCAGCCAGCTGCCATTCTGGTTTCAGCATTTTTATAAGCCCGGAAAAAAAATTTCAAAAGAAAAAGACTGGAATGCGAAGCTTGATGAGATTACGCTGAAAGCTAAACAATGGGATATAGGAATTATTGTGGGTGTTCCTGCATGGGTGCAATTGCTCATTGAAAAAGTGATTGCTCATTATGGCGTAAAGAATATTCATGACATCTGGCCTAACCTTACCATCAATGTCCATGGCGGAGTTTCGTTCGAGCCTTACAAAAAAAGCTTTGATGCTTTGTTGGGAAAGCCATTAATTAACATTGAAACCTATCTTGCCTCGGAAGGATTTATTGCTTTCCAGGATCAGCCGGATACCGATATGCGTTTGATTTTAAACAACGGAATATTTTTTGAATTTATTCCATTTAATGAAGAAAATTTTAATGCTGACGGTGACCTGATACGAAAACCAAAATCGCTTTTGCTCAATGAGGTTCATGAAGAAACAGAATATGCATTGCTTCTTTCGAATTGTGCCGGTGCCTGGCGTTACCTGATTGGGGATGTGATTAAATTCACTAATAA
The DNA here is from genome assembly GCA_044448905.1 of Bacteroidia bacterium. Classification (GTDB taxonomy): domain Bacteria; phylum Bacteroidota; class Bacteroidia; order AKYH767-A; family OLB10; genus JBIOHJ01. The sequence goes on from JBIOHJ010000033.1 coordinate 1,144, forward strand.
AGAAAAATGTGAAGTAAAAATTACCGGAAGGACAAAACATTTCCTCAGCCTGTGTGGCGAACATCTTTCACTCGATAATATGAATAAAGCCATCGAAATGGTATCGGACGAATTAAACATCAGTATCAAAGAATTTGTAGTTTCAGGAAAAAGGCATGGGACCATGTTTGCACATAAATGGTTTGTAGGAACCGATGAAAATGTGGAAGTAAGTTTATTGAAAACTAAAATTGATGAAAAATTAAAAATACTTAATGACGATTACCGTGTTGAGCGCATGTCAGCATTAAAAGATATTTTGGTCGAAGTTGTTCCTCCCCGCTTTTTTTACAACTGGATGGAACAAAACGGAAAAACTGGCGCTCAAAATAAATTTCCACGTGTAATGAAAAAACAGCAATTTGAAAGCTGGGAAAAATTTGTCACAAAAGAAAAATCATTTGCCTGATTTTTTGATTGATTATTTATTGCTTATTGCTTTTCGGTTTACCATTCCAAATTCATTTCCACTTTCATTTTCATTTATCTTCATTTTTCAAAACTTTCTTATTTTTAGCGACCATTTCATTTCAACAATCTGTCTGACGAAGCTTTAGCATAGTCAGATTCAATAACTCAGTAATTCCGTAATTCGTTTTATGCTCGACCCTATCATCAAAGGCATCTCGCTCGGATTGGTGATTGCAATTATGGTAGGCCCGGTGTTTTTTTTTATTCTCAATACAAGCATCAAACGCGGAATGATGCCCGCTTCAGTTACTGCAATTGGAGTCATGTTGAGCGATGCTTTTTTTATTTCAGTTGCATATTTCGGAAGCGCATTTATACTTTACCTTAATGAATACAAAGAAGCCACCGGGATAATTGGCGGAATTGTAATTGCAGGTTTCGGTGCAATTTTATTTTTCAGGGAAGCAAAAGTTTCTATGGAGTCGCTCGAGTTTACCGAAAGCCCGCATCCAAATTATCTATATCTTGCAAAAGGTTTTATGCTCAATTCGGTAAACCCATCAGTGCTGCTTTTCTGGATTGTGGTAGCGAGCACCCTGCCTGTAAAAGAAGATTTCACCAATGCCGGTACTATGGTTTTTTATGCCTGCACATTAGGAACCATACTCAGTACCGATTTACTGAAGGCTTACCTTGCAAACCGTTTGAAAAATATTATCACCGGTAAATTTTTAATTATGCTCAACCACATTGCCGGCATTGTTCTTTTTGTTTATGGAGGAAGTATGATTGTAAGAGTAATTTTGGAAATGGTAAAATAATTTGCGCTGTTAGCTCAGTTGGTTCAGAGCACTGCCTCGACAAGGCAGGGGTCAGTGGTTCGAGTCCACTACAGCGCACTTGAGATTTTTTTAGCGCCTACCTTTTGGATTTCTATGTGAATGTTTACTTCTGCCGAAATGTTTTTTGGTTTTAACATGAAGCGCATCAGGCAGAGCAGCGCCAATTGAAGCAGGAAGAGGCAGTTTTCTTATTTCACTCCCGATAAGTGCTTCAATACGTAAGAATTTTTGTCTGTCGTGGAAGTTAATTAATGTAATGGCTACACCCGTGGAAGCCGCACGGGCTGTTCGCCCGACACGGTGTATGTAATCTTCGGCATCAGAGGGCACATCATAATTTATGATAAGGCCGATGTCTTCAATATCAATTCCACGCGAAAGAATATCAGTAGCTACCAGAACCTGTATGCTCCTGCTTTTAAAATTACGTAAGACTTCTTCGCGTTCGCTTTGTTCCAGGTCGGAATGAATGGCTTTTGCCTTTATTCCCGCTTTCTGTAAATCACGCTCCAGCTCTTTTACTTTTTTACGGGTAGATAAGAAGATAAGCGCACTTAGTATGTCTTTACCTTTCAGCAATTCAATTACAAGATTATTTTTTTGTACGTCATGTACCATATATGCTCCCTGCAAAACACCTTCGGCAGGTTTTGAAACCGCAATACTGATCTGTTCAGGATGTACTAAAAGCTTTTTTGCAAGTGTGCGGATTTTTGCAGGCATGGTGGCAGAGAACATAAGTGTCTGCCGTTTTACGGGAAGGTAGGATGAAATTTTTATAATGTCATCCACAAAACCCATATCGAGCATTTTGTCAGCTTCATCTAAAATTAAATGTTCCAGCTTATCCAGCTTTACATAGCCCATGTTTAAATGCGACATCAGCCGCCCCGGTGTGGCAACAATAATATTGGCTCCCTGTGTGAGGGCGCGCTTTTCATTTTCAAAGGAAGCGCCATCGCTTCCGCCATAAATGGCAAGCGAACTAACGGAGGTGAAGTACGAAAAACCCTGCAGTACCTGGTCTATCTGCAAAGCAAGCTCGCGCGTAGGAACTATCACCAATGTATTGGTATGGTTAGTGTGCGTCTTGACAAGCTTATTAAGAATAGGTAATACAAACGCTGCTGTTTTGCCTGTACCGGTTTGGGCGCAGGCAATCAGGTCTTTATTATTTAAAATAATGGGTATGGCCTGTTGCTGAATAATAGTGGGCGTTTCAAAACCCATTGCATCAAGTCCGTTTTGAAGACTGTGCTCAAAATTAAAATCGCTGAATTTCAAATGCTGTGTATAAAAGTTTTTTTACGAAGGTAGAAAAACCCCGCTGAACAAATAAGCAGGATTGTCTTATAGTCAGCCTTCTTCAGATTTTTGTTTTCACTGAAAACGGGAATTTCTTTTTAAATAAAAATTTTCTCACCGCCAGGTAGCCTTCTGCTTTTATATTGCTGGAAGCATTGCCGGATAATAGCAAGGACGCTATTTCATTGACGGAAGCACGTGCCTCAAGTGGAATTGAAATTTCGCTGTCTGCAGGAATAAATGTCTTTTTACTGATTGTAATATCAGTGACCGTTTTTGCTCCCAAACTAACAGTTGATTTAAGTTCGCAAAGAGTTAACCCAAAATTATTAGGGTTGTGAATTTTCACTTCAAAGTGAACATTTGGTTTCGATGATAAAGGCTCTAAATTAAAATTGCCTATACCAATTACCTCTACCGGCTTAATCGTTACGCACGAAGAAAGAAAACCCAGTATTATTAAATTAAAAACTATTAATTTCTTCCGCATAATAATTCATAATTCATAATTTTTCCCATCATTCATTTCACTTTCGTTTTCACATGTTCCCACTTTTTGATCTGCCAGTTTATTTTTCCCGTACAAATATGATTTTTATTGCTATCATACGCTTCAACCATAAGTTCTTTCATAATGGAACCGGATATTTGTAGCGGTTCGATAATTTCATTCCTGATAAATTCAGGTGAAAGAGAAAAAGTAGCCAGCACATCCATTTTTGCCTGGTAATGATAGGTCATATGAATATTCTTTAAAATAATCCGGTATTCCTTTTCTGAAATTGAAGACATCAATGCCAGCCCCGAAATATATTCGCAAAGCGTAGCCAACGCGCAGGCATGAATGCTTTTAATATGATTTAAGTTTTTCCTTTTGTACGGAAGGAGTAAAATCAATTCGCCATTTTCAATTTTAATAATCTTAATTTTATGAGGGTTATTAAACGGAACTTTTTTCCACAGAATGGCATTCAGCAACCAAAGCCAAAAGGATGATTTTGACGCTTTGTATATTATTTTTTTTAATTGCATTTCGATGATTGGGCAATTTCCGTTGTCAACTCGCTACTGACCACTCGCAATTGATTTATCAAGTTCAGAATATGATTCCTCCATTTCCTTCACTAACCGCTGAATAATTTCCTCACACGATATAATGTCATGAATCATTTCAACCGATTGGCCCGCGCACCATAGATTATCATGATTACCTGGTTTAACAGCCAGTTCAAGTTTTTTCATTCCGCGAATCTGCACCAGCATTTTAAAATATTTTTTTGTGCGCGGATTACGGCTCATAAATTTTTCGAACCAATTTTGCGTATAGCCTATTTTTTTTGCGTACGGAGTATTAATAATGGTGCAGGGAGTACCTGAAATCCGTTCGGATAATACAATATCTTCCATATCCGATTCCACCACTGCATTTTTGTATTGTTCACTAACGGTTGCCTCGGTTGATGCAATAAAACGGGTGCCAATGGAAACACCTGCTGCTCCCAATACGAGCATCGAAATAATGGCTTCGCCTGTTGCAATTCCCCCGGCTGCAATTATAGGTTTACCCGGAAACTGATGATGCAACGTGGGAATAAGAATACTTAAAGGATACGGTCCGGCATGTCCGCCAGCCCCCTGCCCTACTGCAATAAATCCGTCACAACCATTGTCGGAACTTTTTCGGGCATGCTCAACGTTGGTTACATCGCAAAAAACTTTTGCACCGTATTTATGCGCTTCATCCACCACCTTCTTAGGATTGCCCAATGATGAAATATAAAACGGAACTTTGTTGCGCACACAAATTTCCAAATGCTTTTCATATAAAGGGTTCGTTTTTTGCACAATCAGGTTTACTCCGTAATTGCCTTTCAACCTGCTTTGCTCAGGCTTATATTTATTTAATCGTTGCAGGACACTTTCCAATTCTCCTTCTTTGCGAAAATTAAGAGTTGGGAAAACTCCCATCGTTCCCGAACGTATGGCAGCTTTCATCATTTCTTCGTTCGAAACCAAAAACATGGGCGCCATCACAATTGGATAGGTCGTCCCGAGCACTTTGGTAAATGAATTATTAATTTTCATCTCGATAAATCGGGACAAAGAAAACAAAAAGCAGTAAACAAAAAGTAAATGTTGCGTTACAATTTGAACAATTATCAAATGAACATTTTTTTTATCAATGCAAATTGATTTATTTTGTCTCAACCTTAAACAGTAAACAGTAAACGTATTTCATGCTGGTAAGCCGCCTCTTCGATCTTATTCCGAATCAGCTTGAAAAATTCCCCAAGCCGGATTGCCTTTCCTGCAAAGTAAACGGGCAGTGGGTTAAATACAGTACACAGCAGTTTAAAGAATATGCCGATAATATCAGCTACGGATTGCTTGCTTCAGGATTAAACAAAGGTGACACCGTTGGGCTTATCAGCAACAACCGTCCCGAATGGAATTTTGTTGACATGGGAACTTTGCAGACGGGTATCATCAGTGTCCCGGTTTATCCGACTGTCAGCGCAGGCGATTTGAAATATATTCTCAATCATGCTCAGGTTAAATTGGTTTTTGTTTCTTCTGATGAAATATATCAGAAAGTAAAATCAATTGCATCGGATATTCCCTCTCTGATAAACATTTATACATTTAATGAAGTTGCCGGGGCTAAAAACTGGAAAGAAATTGCCGTGCTTGGAAAAAATAATCCGGATGAAAAAAAATTAAATGAAATAAAAGGTTCCATAAAGCCAAATGATCTTGCAACATTGATTTATACTTCCGGCACAACTGGTGTACCCAAAGGCGTTATGTTGTCACACAACAACATACTGAGCAATTGCAATGCTACTGAAGTGTTATGCCCGTTTGATAAATCGTGGAAGGCGTTGAGCTTTCTTCCGCTCAATCATATTTTCGAACGCATGATTTCTTACCTCTATATGTATTACGGAATTTCTATTTATTATGCTGAAAGCATCGAAACTATTGGAGGTAATCTGAAAGAGGTGAAGCCCGATATTTTTGTTACCGTGCCGCGCCTGCTCGAAAAAGTGTATGATAAAATTGTTGCCAAGGGAAATGATCTGAAAGGAGTTAAACGAAAATTATTTTTCTGGGCATTGAATCTCGGTTTACGATTTGAAATGAACGAAGCGAACGGCTGGTGGTATGAATTTCAGTTAAAAATTGCAAATAAGATTATTTTCAGTAAATGGCGCGAAGCATTGGGCGGAAATATTAAGGCAGTTGCATCAGGTGGAGCGGCTTTGCAGTCACGGCTGGCAAGAATTTTCTGGTCTGCCGGAATTCCGATACTTGAAGGTTACGGGCTAACGGAAACTTCACCCGTAATTGCTGTAAATAATTTTCAGCCGGGTTGTGTTAAATTTGGAACAGTAGGAACGGTTATTAAAGATGTGGAAGTTAAAATTGCAGAAGACGGTGAAATTCTTTGTAAAGGTCCGAACATCATGCTCGGTTATTACAAAGAACCTGTGCTGACTGCTGAAGCAATTGACAATGGCTGGTTTCACACCGGTGACATCGGTGAATTTGTTGATGGCAAATTTTTAAAAATAACCGACCGCAAAAAAGAAATTTTTAAAACATCAGGTGGAAAATATATTATCCCTCAGAAAATCGAAAACAAGTTAAAGGAATCGCCTTTCATTGAACAGGCGCTTGTCATAGGCGAAAATCAAAAGTTTGCTGCCGCGTTAATTGTTCCGGCTTTTTCTTTTATTAAAAACTGGGCTTCTAAAAAAGGAATTACTCTGAACTCAAACGAAGAAATTTCATCAAGCAAAGATGTGCGCGATGCCATACGTAACGAAATTGAAAATGTAAATAAAACACTCGGCAATTTTGAATCAGTTAAGAAATTTGAATTGCTAACAAGAGAATTTTCGATTGATAAAGGCGAGATGACTCCCAAACTGAGCTTGAGACGAAAAAATATTCTTGAGGCCAATAAGGAAATTGTGAAAAAGATTTTCGGAGAGTGAACTCCGCTTAACAGGTAAACGGTATTACTTTTTAAAATAACCCGAAACCACTAATTCTTTTCCACCCGAAGTGTAATCATAAAAACCTTTGCCTGATTTTTTTCCGAGATTGCCTGAAGCAACCATATTAACCAAAAGCGGGCATGCGGCATATTTAGGGTTACCAAAGCCGTTATGCAAAACCTTTAATATAGAAATGCAAACATCAAGCCCAATAAAATCGGCAAGCTGTAAAGGTCCCATCGGATGCGCCATTCCCAATTTCATAACCGTATCAATTTCTTCAACACCTGCCACACTTTCATAAACCGCATAAATTGCTTCATTAATCATGGGCAATAAAATACGGTTGGCAATAAAACCCGGGTAATCATTTACCTCAACCGGAGTTTTTCCTAACTTTTTTGACAAATCAAAAACGGTTTTAGTAACTTCATCCGAAGTATTATACCCGCGAATTACCTCAACAAGTTTCATCACCGGAACCGGGTTCATAAAATGCATTCCGATTACTTTATCGCTCCGCTTGGTTACAGAAGCAATTTGTGTAATGGAAATAGATGAAGTGTTGGTAGCAAGTATAGTTGAAGCAATGCATGTTTTATCCAGCTCGCGGAAAATATTCAACTTCAATTCAACATTTTCTGTAGCTGCTTCAATTACAAGCTCGCTGTTTTTGACTCCGTCAGAAATTGATGCATGTGTGGAAATTTTTTTTAAGATTGAATCTTTATCCTCTGCTTTCAAGGTTCCTTTAGTTACCTGTCGGTCGAGATTAACCGAAATGGTTTGCATTGCTTTTTCCAAAGCGGGTGCCGAAACATCAATTAACGCAACATTAAATCCGTTCTGCGCAAATACATGAGCTATTCCATTGCCCATGGTACCGCTGCCGATTACTGAAATGTTCATTGCTGGGTTTGAAGTTTAGGGTTTACAGTTTGCAGTTTTCGGTTCTCAGTTTTCGGTTTTGTTTCCTTCGGTAAATTATTTACCGTGTGCTCAAAATCGCTGTAAGCATTCATATAATAAATATAGGCTTCGTAGGGCGAATCGTAAGGGGAAAAGTATTTATGCACATCGCCATCACTCCAGAATTTGGTGCACATGTAATAAAAATGATCGCTGGTTTGCAGCTTTCCCCATGTGTCAATCAAATCCTGGTTACCTGAACTGATTACCTTTTTTTCCAATGAATAAATCCGCCTGAATGCTTCCTTCTCGATATTATTGCTGAGCCAAGCGCTTAAATCGCGCTCGGCATCTGCCCACGAAGTAAAATCAGGCACATCATACGTATCGCGTACAGGATAAGCTTCGATAACTTCGGAAGGAGTTTTAAAATCAAAATCGGGATGCTTCATAATTTCGGCAGGCAGGCGGTCTAAAAATTCAAAGATGCCGGTATTCTCCCATTGATGCTCGCCAAATGTTTCGTAATCCATAAACAGGTTTATAACTTCGCCATTACCCGCAACTTTATGAATCCACCCTGCATACTTGTCGGCATTTAACGGAAACTCTTTCCAGTTTTTATCCGAAAACCGGAAGGCAATATCATCGCTCAGGCTGTAATTTTTTAACAGGGCTTTTATTTTTTTTGTTCCTTTCGGAGCATACACAAAGTTTGGAGTGCGGTCTTTGAGCAACCGGTCAACTCCTTCGCATAAAATTCCATTGAAACCCATTTTTGAAATAAACTGCGCGAGATCGTTATTGTAAATCAACTCGGTGTTGCGGAAAACTTTTGGTGTCTGCCCGAAATATTTTTTTATGAGCTTATCATGCTCTTCAACCTGGCGTTTAAATTCTTTTTTCGAATAGATATAGGAAAGCGAATGATAATATGTCTCGGATAAAAATTCAACACATCCTGTTTTTGATAATTCAACGAACGACTTCAGCACATCAGGGCGATACGTTTCAAATTGCTCCATTACTGTTCCGCTTAACGAATAGCTGATGCGGAATTTTCCTTTGTGTCTTTTTATCAGCTCCAGCATTTTTGCATTTGCCTTGAGGTAGCATTTATCGGAAACCTTGTTAAGCACCCAGCGGTTTTTTTCATCATCTTCATAAAAATGATCTTTACCGATATCAAAAAATGAATACCGCTTTATGCGGAAAGGCTGGTGAACCTGGAAATAGAAGCAAATGGAAGGCATGGAAAAAATTATGAATTATGAATTATGAATTAAAAGATGCAATAAAAGTAGAGATATTTTTTTATTCAGCGTTATCCAGCAGGTTTGCCAGCTATAAAAGCTTTCATGCATTTAAGTATATTTACCCTCTTTCCAAACCGTTTAACCGGGCAGCAAAGAAGCGAATATTTTTACTCCTGAGAATATGAAATTAAAAAAAACAATTTTACTGATTGCCGCAATGATAACTGTCCGGGTAACTTGTGCGCAATCCTGGTTTGGATGGCTTAAAACAGAAAAACAGGTTATTTATAATCTTAAAAAGGCGTCTGATGATTATTGGCTGGATAAAGAAATTAATGACACCAACCAGCTTGAACATTATAACCGCTGGGAGTGGTTTTGGGAAAACAGAACGTTAACTGATGGAGCATTTCCTGATACTTCAATCATTGCAGGTGAATGGAAAAAATATATAAACCTGATTGCCGGAATTGAAGACAGAACTCAGCATGCCGCCAACTGGAAATTTATCGGGCCGGAAACATCCTCCGGTGGTTTCTCCGGGTTAGGGCGCGTAAGCTGCATTGCTTTTCATCCGAAAACAGAATCAACATTTTGGGTTGGAACACCAGCAGGCGGATTATGGGAAACAAACGATTCAGGTGAAACATGGCAGACTTACACAAACCATCTCCCTTCATTGGGAATAAGCGACATTGCAATTGACCCTGTAAATCCAAACAACATGTTTATTGCAACCGGTGATGGCGACTTCGGCTCTTTAAAAACATTAAACGGAAACCGCGGGGGCGATACGCAAAGCATCGGTGTACTAAAATCTACTGATGGCGGTGCAACATGGAGCCGCACCGGATTGAATTGGCGCATTTCGCATTTAAATCTTATAAGAAGGTTAATAATAAACCCGGTTAACCCGAAAATTCTTATTGCAGCCACTTCCGATGGTTTATGGATTACAGCTGACGCAGGGTTAAACTGGACACAGAAATTAAAAGGCACTTATTTTATTGATGCCGATTTTAAACCCGGAAATCCTGCAATTATTTATGCAGCAACCTATTCGACTTCCAGTAAAAGCAGCGCTCAGCTATACCGCTCCACTGATGCAGGAAATTCCTGGTCAAAAGAAGGTTCCTTCTCCGGTATAAGCAGGATTAACATTGGTGTAACTCCTGCCAATCCCGATTTGGTAATGGCTCTTTGCTCAAATATGTATAACGGTTTTGGCGGATTGTGGCGTTCCGTTGACAGCGGAAATAATTTTACACAGTTTGTAAAAGGTGACAGTAAGAATAATTATTTATGCAACAGCAAATTGGCTTCCGGTGCATACGGGCAGGCATGGTACGATTTGGCTTTTGCGATTAATCCGGCAAACGAAAAAGAAATGTGGATGGGAGGTGTGAACACATGGAACTCGGTTGATGGCGGGCTGACATGGAATTTAAATAATTTTTATAAGCCCGACACATCGGTTGGCGTTCCCATTGTTCATGCCGATAAACATTTTCTTGCTTTTCATCCGTTGAAAAATAATTTTATTTATGAATGTAATGACGGTGGTGTGTATATGACAAATGACAAAGGAAAAACCTGGACCGATTTAAGTGACGGCTTACAAATAAGCCAGATTTACCGCATAGGTGTTTCACAAGCATCATCCCGGGATGTAATGGCGGGTATGCAGGACAATGGCACACGGCAGCTTGATGATACCATCTGGTACGACCGCATTGGCGGTGACGGCATGGAATGTCTAATTGATTTTGCTGATTCAAACACATGTTACGGAACCTATTCGTACGGATTAATTAACCGCACAACCGATAACTGGAACACGCAGGTTACAATTTCCGACAACATTCCGCTCGATAAAACCGAAATGCAGGCGAACGGGTTGCCTATGGGCGCATGGGTTACGCCTTACGTTATGCATCCGTTAAACTCTCATTTATTATTTGCAGGCTACAGCCGGGTTTATAAAACAAATGACCGCGGTGATTCATGGAAAGCCATTTCGCCTTTTCTTACCAGCGATAATATAAGAGCGTTGGCTGTGGCGCCATCCGACTCAAACGTAATTTATGCCGCTACTTTCGATACGCTGCACGTTACTTTTAACGGGGGATTAACCTGGAAATCGTATGCCAGCGGAATTAAAGACGCAAAATATATGTACCTCGCAGTTCATCCCGATAACCCGCTAACGGTATGGGTAGCCTTATCGGGATATGCAAAAGGGTGGAAAGTTTTAAAATCAATTGACGGGGGCAACCACTGGATTAATATTTCGGGAGCATTGCCCAACGTTCCGGTTAATTGTATTGTTTACCAGAACGGAAGCAACGATGGCTTATACATAGGAACCGATTTGGGTGTTTTTTACAGGAACGCAACCATGCTTAACTGGACTCCTTATAACCACGGCTTGCCGCATGTGGTAGTTACCGAACTCGAAATTTCGTATCCCGATAAAAAACTTTGGGCTGGCACTTTTGGAAGGGGATTATGGAATACCGGTTTATTTCCGGCTGCAGGAAAATAAATTAAGTTCATTATTGGTTTTCAAATCTCCAATATTGGTTTACCTATCTCCAGTGCTGGTTTTCGAATCTCCAATACGAAACATCTTTTTTCCGGTATGGAACTTCTCTTTTCCCGCAAAGGTTTTCAAATCTTTCATGCCGGACTTAGAATCTTGCGTACAGTTTTTCAAATCTCCCGTAAAGTATTTCCCATCACCAATACTGGTTTTCACATCTCCAACACTGGTTTCCGAAACTCCAACACAGTAGATTTAATCTACCGTAACAATTTTTGATTTAATTGTATGATTTATAGAGTTTTACATAACAATTCCTCACCAAGCTCCAATAATTTTCAATAATACGAAAGTCTTATCAGGATAATACTTTCGGATTATGCATAAATCATTCAAAATCATTATACTACGTATCAAAATCGTGCTTATTTTTGGGGTATTAATCATTAAAAGAATACTAACATGGCAAAACAAGATTATTTACCCGATGAGATTGATGATCTCGACACCTGGCATCAAACCTGGCTTAATAACATTGCAGCAGTATTGGCATCGCTTGGCTTAGCGGCAACTCATGCCGATGCAGTGAAAACAAAAGTTAACAAAGTGCGCACCTCTTTCCAGGACTGGAAAGATAAAAAAGCCGAAGCAATAAGCTTTTCAAATATTTTTAAAGCCGACCGCAAAACCGCAGAAGAAGCGGTACGCCCTTACAGCAAAAATTTAAAAACAACTCCGGGTTACACGCCTGCAATTGGCTCCACCATAGGCATAGAAGGTCCCGAAGAAAGCATTGACCCCGCCACTGCCAAGCCAGCATTAAAGGGAAGCTATACGGGTGGTGAGGGCGTTATTAAATTTAAAGATCATAAAGCTGCACGAAGCATTCGCTTTACCAGCAAGCGCGGCAGCGAAACTGCATTTACTTATTTGGCCGATGATACTAACTCACCGTATAACGACACGCGCGCCAATCTTGATCCCGCAAAACCCGAAACGCGCAAATACATAGGGCAGTATGTGGATGTTGACGGCAAGCTTATAGGATTGCAGAGCGATGAAATTACCATAACGTTTCCGGCAGCATAAAAAAAAATTTGGTTTAGGGTTTAGGCTCTCCGTCAGCTGACGGAGGGCTTTTTTGTTTTTCAGAGTAAAAATAATTATGTAAGTTTGGATTGTATTTAAATTGGATGAAAAAAATTTACGCTGCGGTTATTTTTATTTGCTTTTTCAATTTGCTCCATGCGCAAAATCCGCTGGTGAAACAATGGGATAAGAGGTTTGGGGGGACACGTGATGATGTCTTTTTCCATTTTCAACAAACGGCAGATGGAGGGTATATTTTAGGTGGATATTCTACTTCAGATGTAAGTGGAGATAAATCACAACCAAATTGGGATACTATTCCTCCGAATTATTTTCGCGATTATTGGATCGTTAAGACTGATTCACTTGGAAATAAAACATGGGACAAACGATTTGGTGGAATACAAGATGATTTCTTATATTCTGTACAACAAACCATAGATGGAGGATATATATTAGGGGGGCATTCCAATTCAGGAAAAAATGGAGACAAAACACAAAATGCATGGCTTGATACGAATAATGTACGAACTTTAGACTATTGGATTGTAAAGACTGATTCTTTAGGTAACCTTCAATGGGATAAACGCTTTGGTGGAAAAGGTACGGATTATTGTTATTCAATATCAAGGACATTTGATGGAGGATACATTTTGGGTGGTAAATCAAATTCATCTAACGATGGTGATAAATCACAGCCTAATTGGGATACACTAAATGGTACAAGTGATTATTGGGTAGTAAAAACTGATTCTATTGGTAATAAACAATGGGATATTAGATATGGTGGAACTTCTGAGGATATACTTCAGAATTTACAGCAAACGATTGACGGAGGATATATTTTAGGTGGTTGGTCCCTTTCAGATAGCAGTGGAGATAAAACACAATCATCATGGGGGGGCTATGATTATTGGATTGTAAAAATAGATTCATTGGGTAACAAACAATGGGATAAACGATTTGGTGGAAATAATTTTGAAAGGTTTTATTCATTGCAGCAAATAAATGATCGAGGTTATATTCTTGGTGGCTTGTCCGCTTCTGGAATTAGCGGAGATAAGACTCAACCAAATTGGGATACCATTGCTCCTTTTACGGGAGATTATTGGATTGTAAAAATTGATTCACTTGGAAACAAACTATGGGATAGAGATTTTGGTGGGACTGCGAACGAAGATGAATTTGGAAATGTAACTCTAACTTTTGATGGTGGATATTTGTTAACTGGAACTTCTTATTCTGATATTAGTGGGGATAAAACAGAAAATAATTTAGGTGATGAACAAATCTGGGTTGTAAAAACAGACTCGCTTGGCATAAAACAATGGGATAAAACAATTTTTACAACAGGTCATGATGAAATTGGTTATTCCGTGCAATCGATAGACTTATGTTATGCAATAACCGTTTCTACCTATGCAGGAATTGGAGGTTATAAAACACAACCAAATTGGGATACAATATTTCTTTCTTCCGATTACTGGATAGTAAAATTCTGCGATACAACAGTAACAACAGGCGTAAGCAATTCCCCTCTTGAGAGGGGTCAGGGGTGTGTTATTTATCCCAATCCCTTCACTTCAGAAATTACGATTAACATTCAAAAAGAAAATGTAAAACAGGCAAACTTTACTATCAAAAATATTTTAGGGCAAACGGTGTTCAGGGAAAAATCCGAAATACTAAATCCGAAATCCGAAATAAAATTTAATTTAGAATTTCTTCAACAAGGAATTTATTTTCTTGAAATAAATTTATCGGAGGAAAGAATGGTGAGAAAAATTATAAAGCAATAAAAATAAAATCCGTTTTTATCAGTCGCATCCGTGTTATCCGTGTGCCAAACTCAATTTCTCACTAAATAATACTTATCGTATCCTTCCATCACTTTTTGCGCGGAATTTTCCCAACTAATGCTTTTGAGGTCAATCATAGCATCGCTTACTACTTTTTCGTGGAGCACTTCATCATTTATTAACGCTATGATATATTCGGCAGCACGGTTAATGTCCCAGTAATCGAATTTCATGGCGCCTTTCAACACTTCAGCCACCCCGCTTTGTTTTGAAATAACAACCGGCACGCCAAACTGCGCAGCCTCAACAGCCGAAAGCCCGAAGGGTTCGCTCACAGAAGGCATGCAATACACATCAGCAATGCTGAGCAGGTATCGTACCTTATCCATATCTAAAAACCCGGTAACATGAAAACGGTTTCCAAGATTTTTCAGAGCGCTTTTGTCAATCACGTTTTGAAAGCTGTCACCCTGCCCTGCCATTATAAAACGAACATCGGGAACACGCTCCAGAACACGCGCTGCAATTTCAAGAAAAAACTCGGGTCCCTTTTGCCTGGTTAATCTTCCAACAAACAAAACAACTTTTTCATTAAAGGGCTCTTCGGTCTTAAACGGTTCAACCGGGCGGATGCCGTTATGAACAGGAAAAATTTTATTCCGGTTGATGTGATAATGCTTTGCAATTATATCACCGGTAAAGTTGCTTACGGGCATCAGCACATCTGCTGTTTCCATTCCTTTCTTTTCCATCTGATAAACCCAGCCTTTGCTGTGTTCGCCACCGCGGTCAACTTCCAGCGAATGAATGTGCATAACCAACGGCTTACCCGACTGCGCTTTTATTTCCATTCCCGCAATCATGGTCATCCAGTCGTGTGCATGAATGATGTCAAAATCCAGTGTTGATGCAAGCTTCGCGGCCAGCTTACCGAATATTTTTACTTTCTCAATTACATCGCCACCGTACAAATCATCAATATTAAAAACAGTAAACGTTTCGCCACCCAGCTCAATATCTTTAATGTACTTGCTTTTTATTTCAACACCCGTATTGTCTTTTACTTCGGCATTATAATATGGATTGAGATTGGAATCAATAAAATGAACACTCTCCAGCTTGCTGTATTCTTTAACATGATTGATATTTTTTAACGTGCGGGCATCAATGTTATTTAACCCGATGAGTTCAAGATTTTTAACTTTAAAATCGGGATTGGATTTGGGAATTATCATGGTAACTTTCGCATGTTCGCTCATGGCAATGCAAAGGTCATGGCAGGCTACTCCCAGCCCGCCATTAATAACAGGTGGAAACTCCCATCCGAGCATTAAAACTTTTGGCTTAATCGGCATTTATATAATTGTTAATATGTTGAAAAAAAGGAGCGCAAAGTTAATTATAAATACTCCAATTTTGAGCGCGAAAAAATAGCACACGGATGACGCGGATGCAACAGATAAAGACGGATTAAATATGGAGTTGTTATATAAAGACATTACTGATAAAATCATAAAAGCGTTTTATAAGGTTTATAATGAACTGGGATTTGGATTTCTTGAGAAGGTTTATGAAAATTCTTTGTTTCTGGAATTGATTTCAATGGGGTTGTCCTGTGAAAAGCAAAAACCAATAAAAGTATATTACCTTAATCAATCTGTTGGCGATTATTTTGCCGATATAATTGTAGACAATTGTGTGATAGTTGAATTAAAGGCCGCTGAAGTAATCGTTGAAGAACACGAACTTCAATTAATCAACTATCTTAAAGCTACTGAAATTGAAGTTGGGCTGCTTCTGAATTTCGGAAAAGAACCTGTTTTTAAAAGAAAAATATTTACGAACGATAAGAAAAAAATCAAATCCGTTTAAATCCGTGTCATCCGTGTTCTATTTTTACTTATGGAAGTAACCCAAACAAAAAAAGATTACCCGAAACCTATTCATAAGCATTCAGCAAACGGAAACCGTTTTCATTTCGAAGCTGCCAATGCCAAGCTCGAAGTAACTGTTTTAACTGACAGCATTATCCGCTTTCGCTTTGCGCCTGATTTATTTGCCAGGGATTTTTCGTATGCAATCAATCCCGGTTTTAACGGAGCGGCAAAGGAAATTCGTTTTCATGAAAATGAAATCAATTATGAAATTTTTACTTCGCAAGTTCATGTGCTTATTAACAAAGAAACACTCGAAATAAAAATTGAAGATTTGCATGGCAAAATAATAAGCGAGGACAAAGGCGGATTTCATTTTGAAGAGAACAAAGGTTTTGGAGGATATTATGTGTACTGCAGCAAAAAAATTCAGCAGCACGAATCATTTTTCGGATTAGGCGATAAACCAACTGACCTGAATTTACGGGGAAAAAGATTTCTAAACTGGGGAACCGATACATACGGTTTTGCCAAAGAGCAGGACCCGCTTTACCGTAACATTCCTTTTTATTACGGGTTGCATCATGGTCGAGCTTACGGAATATTTTTCGACAACACGTTTCAGACATTTTTTGATTTCGGGCATGAGAATGCCGAAGTGATGAGCTTTTGGGCTGAAGGTGGCGAGATGAATTATTATTTCGTTTACGGACCCGAATTAATTTCAGTTGCCGAACAGTATGCACAGCTCACCGGCACACCCGAGCTTCCTCCTATGTGGGCGTTAGGTTACCAGCAAAGCAAGTGGAGCTATTATCCCGAAGCTAAAGTGTGGGAAATTGCGCACCAGCTGCGTTCAAAAAATATTCCGTGCGATGTTATTCACCTCGATATTGATTACATGAACGGCTTCAGGTGCTTTACATGGGACAATGAACGCTTTCCTAACCCTGCCCACATGATAAGTGAATTAAAAAAGTTCGGGTTTAACATTGTTACCATCATTGACCCGGGAATAAAAATTGACCCGGATTATTTTGTTTACAAAGAAGCGCTCGAAAAAAATTATTTCTGCAAACGCCAGGATGGCGATTTAATGAAAGGTAAAGTATGGCCGGGTGAATGCAATTTTCCCGATTTTACAAATCCCGAAGTACGGGACTGGTGGCAGTTATTATTTGAAAAGTTTGTTGGTGAACAGGGAGTAAAAGGAATATGGAACGATATGAACGAGCCGGCAGTATTTGAAATAGGAACCTTCCCGGATGATGTGCGCCATAATTTTGATGGGCTTGATGTAAGCCATCGAAGGGCGCATAACATTTACGGAATGCAAATGGCACGCGCTTCTTATGAAGGAACTAAACGCTATGCTTACCCGCACCGCCCGTTTGTACTTACACGCTCGGGGTATTCGGGCGTGCAGCGGTATTCTTCGGTATGGACAGGAGATAATGTTGCAAGCTGGGAGCATCTGTGGATTGCAAACATGCAATGCCAGCGGTTGAGCGTTTCGGGAATTTCGTTTTGCGGAACCGACATTGGAGGATTTATCGGGGAGCCGGATGGTGAATTGTTTGTGCGTTATATCCAGATGGCGGTTTTCCATCCGTTCTTTCGCGGGCATTCATCGTCCGACCAAGGCGATAAAGAACCCTGGACATTTGGCGAAACCTATGAGCCATTGATCCGTAAAGCAATTGAACTGCGGTACCGGTTGTTGCCTTATATATATACTGTATTCTGGCAATATGTTTCGAAAGGGACACCCATGATTCGCCCGCTTTCTTTTATTGACCAGCACGATTCGCATAATATAATGCGCCAGGAAGAATTCGGGTTTGGCGACCAGTTATTGATTTGCCCCATTGCAGAATCAGCTGCAACCGGGCGCAAAATGTATTTGCCCAAAGGCAATTGGGTAAATTATTTTACTGATAAAGTTTTTAAAGGATCCGGTGAAATTTATGTTGAAGCAGCTTTGGGTGTTTTTCCGTTGTTTGTAAAATCCGGAGCAGTGATTCCGCATTACGCGGTTATGCAGTATGTGGCAGAGAAAAAAATTAATGAACTCGCATTGCATGTTTATTATTCCGAAACAAGAAATAAAAGTTTCCTGTACGAAGATGAAAATGATTTTTATAATTATAAGGATGGAAAATGTTCAATCAAAAAGTTTACTGTTTTCGGCAACCGGAAGCAACTACGGATTGTTCAGAATATCGAAGGGCATTTTGAAACAGAATACGGAAACTATCAAATGATAATTCATTGTTTACCTTTTCGACCGAAAGGATACCAGGTTGACGGAACTGAACATAAACTTCCATCAAGAGCCAAAGAAAAAAATCTTTCTTTTTCTGCTCCGAAGAATTTTAAGAGGATTGAGATTTATTAAGAGGTTCAGATTTTATTACATTCGCACAACTACTTTCGCTGCATTATGAACAGGATCATAAAAAAAGTTGCCGTTCTTGGCTCAGGGATTATGGGTTCGCGTATTGCCTGTCATTTTGCAAATATTGGCGTGAATGTTTTGCTGCTTGATATTGTTCCTAAAGACCTTTTACCCGAAGAACAGAAAAAAGGAATTACTGCGGATTCAAAAGAATTTAAAAACCGCATTGTAAATTCTTCGCTCGATGCTGCGGTTAAATCCAATCCTTCACCACTTTATAAAAAATCATTTGCATCGCGAATTACCACCGGAAATTTTTCAGATAACATGAAAGATATTGCCGGTTGCGATTGGGTGATCGAAGTAGTTGTTGAAAATCTTGATATCAAGAAAAAAGTTTTTACGGAGGTTGAAAAATACCGAAAACCCGGAACATTAATTACCAGCAATACTTCGGGAATACCCATTCACCTGATGCTTGATGGAAGAAGCGAAGATTTTCAAAAACATTTTTGCGGGACTCATTTTTTTAATCCTCCGCGTTATTTACGGTTACTTGAAATTATTCCTACTCCAAAAACCGACAAAGCTGTTGTTGATTTCCTGATGCATTACGGAGATTTGTTTCTCGGAAAAACTACTGTCAATTGCAAAGACACTCCCGCGTTTATTGCTAACCGCATTGGCGTGTATGGCATCATGGCAATGTTTCATTTGGTTGAAAAGCTCGATTTGACTGTTGAAGATGTTGACAAACTAACGGGTCCTGTACTCGGCCGACCAAAATCGGCAACCTTCCGCACGTGTGATGTGGTGGGATTGGATACGCTGGTGCATGTTGCCAACGGGCTTTACCAGAATTGTCCTGATGACAGCGAACGCGAAAAATTTAAGCTTCCGGCATCAGTTGCAAAAATGGTGGAGAACAAATGGCTGGGTGATAAAACTAAGCAGGGATTTTATAAGAAGACAAAAAATGATAAGGGTAAAAGCGAAATTCTTTCGCTCGATTTAAAAACACTCCAATACAAACCGCAAGTGAAAACAAAGTTTGCCACGCTTGAGCAAACAAAAACAATTGAAAACTTAAAAGAACGGTTAAAAGTTTTAGTGAAGGGGAAAGACAAGGCGGGAGAATTTTACCGCGCTTCGTTTTACGGTTTGTTCAAATATGTTTCGGAACGTATTCCTGAAATTGCCGATCACCTTTACCAGGTTGATATGGCATTGCAGGCAGGATTCGGCTGGGAAATGGGGCCGTTTGAAATGTGGGATACACTGGGTGTACAGGAAACAGTTAGTGAAATGGAAAAAGCGGGGATGAAGCCTGCGCAATGGGTTTATGATTTTCTGAAAGGCGGGAATAAGACATTCTTCAGTTTTATAAACGGGGTTAAATGCCATTACAACATCCCGGGAAATGATTACAAGGCCATACCAGGACAGGAAAGCTATATTTTTCTTGACAGCAAACGTTCAAAAACCGTATGGAAAAACGCGGGAGCAGATCTGATTGACATTGGTGATGGAATTCTGAATCTCGAATTTCATACCAAGATGAACACCATTGGCGGAGAAATTGTTGAAGCGATGAGTAAGAGCATTGATATTGCCGAAAAGGATTTTCGTGGATTGGTAATTGGAAACGAAGGGCAGAATTTTTCAGCAGGCGCTAATCTCGCCATGATTTTTATGCTGGCTATCGAGCAGGATTTTGATGAAATTGATTATGCCATCCGCGCATTTCAGAATATGAACATGCGGGTACGGTATTCATCAATACCTGTTGTGGTTGCGACTCACGGGCTAACGCTTGGCGGAGGGTGCGAGATGAGCCTGCATGCCGATAAGGTGCAGGCTGCTGCCGAAACCTACATTGGCATGGTAGAATTTGGTGTGGGATTAATACCGGGCGGTGGCGGAACAAAAGAATTCACCCTGCGTTTTTCAGATGATATTAAAGAAGGAGATATTGAATTGAATATTCTGCGTAACCGGTTTTTAACTATCGGGCAGGCAAAGGTTGCGACCTCCGCACACGAAGCTTTTGATTTAGGAATTCTCCGTCATGGTATTGATGAAATCACATTAAACAAAAGCCGTTTGATTGCCGATGCAAAACAGGCAGCGATTGAACTGGCTGAAGCCGGATATACAAAACCTGCTTTGCGAAGAGACATACGTGTGCTGGGTAAATCGGGGCTTGGAATGGTTTATGCCGGGGCTAATGCCATGTTTGCCGGAAATTACATTTCGGAACATGATAAGCTGATTTCTGAAAAACTCGGATATGTAATGTGCGGTGGCGACCTTTCGGCTCCATCTTTGGTTTCAGAACAATATCTTTTAGACCTTGAACGCGAAGCTTTTTTATCGCTCTGCGGTGAGCGAAAAACTCTTGAACGGATACAGGCAATTCTGACTACCGGGAAACCGCTGAGGAATTAATATAAATATAAGCGGCTTAATAGCATTGAATAGTTTACATCATTGATACACCGTTTGAACTTTTATTTTGGGTAAGTAATACTTTGGCTTAAAATATTTTAATGAGTTTTTCTATAAAAAATTCATTTTCGATTTTTATTTTTAAAAAATAAATTCCCTGTTTGTGGTTGAAAAGATTAACCCACAAATTAATTAACTCAACCTGTTGCTTTTTATAAATTTCGTTTCACATCATTAATTTGTGCGTCAACGGCTTTATTATTTGAATATGGTAAATGCTTTTTGATAAATAAAATTGTCGCGTTTTT
This sequence comes from Bacteroidia bacterium, assembly GCA_044448905.1. Lineage (GTDB taxonomy): Bacteria > Bacteroidota > Bacteroidia > AKYH767-A > OLB10 > JBIOHJ01. Next base: position 22,368 of record JBIOHJ010000033.1, read on the forward strand.
TACGATATAAAATTTACGGTGCAACAAAAAGGGGTTTGTACATTCGGTTGGATGTATGGCAATTCCGATAGGAGGCATTTGCATTCCGACAGGATGAATGGCCTTTCTGAAAGGATGCTTGCGTGCTCCTTACAGATGAACGAGCATTCCGATAAGACGAATGACAAATTTATTATGCCTTGCTCTTGTTTCGTTCTATTATATATATATTGAGCCGTGAGTTGTTGCCTTTTGACTGTGTTGAGGATAACTACATCATACAAAAGCATGATTTTTACACTTTCTCCATTTTGTGGCACAATAGGGTTTGGCAAGTAAATAAAAAGAAATAAGGGGTGAACGGTTAATTTTCGTATGTTAAGAGTTATTAACCGAATATGTTAAGAGTTATTAACCGAATGTTAAAAAATTATTTTAATAAAACCTTGTTCTATTATAAGAATATTTTCGTAAGTTGCGTTTCGATTCGCTTTTCGTTAACCGACCTTAAACCCTGTTGCGAACAAAAATAAAAATCAGTGCATGCATATATTTATTTGTTTGCGTTTCAAAAATTAAATATCCTGCTGCTAAAAATTAAAAATACCATCATGAAAAAAATATTACACTTAACATTTGGCTCTGTTTTGTTTTTGTTTTATGCAAATAGTTATGCGCAGTTTAACCCGGTTTGGAATAAAGATTATCAGCATACCACTTCGGGATTTTTTTCAAACGAAGGGCGAAAAGTGGTAGTGGATAATTCAGGAAATGTTTTTTCGCTGTCTGATGTAACTTCCGATTTGGATCCCTCAGGAGTAGTTACCGGACTTACCTATTACTATGTTGTTTTGACAAAATATTTAAGCGGAAGCAGTGTGACGGCAGCAGAAGAAGTTATAAATGTGCAGAATCATTTTAATTCCGGCTTTGATTTTCGCAGCGCTTTTGGACTGGAACTGGATGCTTCGGGAAATGTATTTTGCGCTTACTCCACGTGTGACGCAGGAAACTGTTCTGATATTAAAATAAGTAAGTATGATAACGGGCTTAACCCGGTTTGGACTTATACATTTAATGCCGCCTCCATTGATTCGGGTATTGACTTTAAAGTATCTCCTTCGGGTGTGGCTTATGCAATCGTTAAGTCAACCGCAACAAGCGGTATTGTCCGTTACCGTGCCCTTAAAGCAAGTGGTTCTTTGAGTACCTCCACACCCCTGTATTCTTTTAGCCAGTTTCCTGATTATGTTAACAGCCTTGCGCTGAACTCGTCTCAAAGCTTATGTGTTACAGGCTACAGGGTAGTTGCAGGGAGTAAGGTTCTCATGACTGCTATGATTTCCAACACAGGTATTTTGATTTGGCAAAATATATTTGATGGAGGCAGTGCCGCTTTTGACGATATTGGAAAACACATAACCGTTGGTATAGATGGCTTCGTATATGTAACCGGAACTTCGGACCGTTCATCAACTAACGGCATTGATGTGGTTACTTTAAGATTTGATCCGGTAAACGGTAAAATAAAATGGTTCCTGTATCAGAATTATAATACCACTGACGGGGGGGTTTTCATAGCTGCTCCCGATTTAAATAATGTTTTTGTAGGATCGGTGTCATCAAATACTATTGTAATTGACCAGATTCAAATTTCCAATAATGGCGGTGGCGGTGGAGCCGGAGGGGTAGGTGCTGGAACGCTTATAAGCAGGTTAGTGTATAACCCGGTTCCTGCAGCGCCATACTGGACACTTAACGGAGCACTATTAACCGATATGAAACTTTCGGCAAACAAGCGTATTTATCTTACGGGAAACATTAAAGCTTTTGACAACAGCGCACAGCCATTCAACGCTGCGTGGCTTGCAAAAGCCGATTTTATTTCGCGTGGCACGCCAACAATTCAGTTTGCTACCAGTGTGGATGGCGATTTTGGCCAGAGTTTATTTTCGGCTTCCATCGCAGTTTCTGATGCCAATCACCAAGTAGTTTGGATGAGAAATACAAGCGAAGATTTTAACACTCATAACTTTGAGCATATACTGATTAACGGTTATGCTGTGCCGTTACCTGTAAGGTATGGCGTGGATGGTTTGAACCAAAATGCATCAAATATTTTATTAACACCTAACCCGGCCGCTAATTTTATTTCGATCGCTTCATCGGAAAAAATGGCAAAAATTGAATTGATTGACCTGTCAGGCAAAACCATTAAATCGGTTCAGGTAAATTCTGCAAATGTGGTAATTGATTTATCGCAGCTTGAGCAGGGCATATATATAGGTATAATAACTGATGCTACGGGTAATGTATATTTCCGTAAAATAATAAAGAGCGCGGAATAAATTTCAGTTCGTAGTATCCCGATCATATTGAACTTAAATAAATATCAAAACAAATAAAAAAAATCAATTAAAAAAAACACTATGACACATTTCAACCACTCCCTCAAAAAATGGTTTCGTACCATTTCATTTTCATTGCTGCTTATTGCAGGATGTTTTATTAATACCAACCTGGCGGCTCAAAACAGAGAAACCAATCCCCGGGTTAATGATGATGGAACTCCAGGTGACGACCCCGTGAACCAGTACATCATCAGCCATCAATCAAGCGCTTTAGTAATGTATCATCGCCAATTCCCGGCTGACGATCAAGTGGCTTCTATGGTTAAAATACAGGCTATTATTGATAATCCATCAGCTTTTGGAGAATACCAGGTTTCGGATATCGAACAAATGAAATCTCAACTAAGCAAGATGCGGGTGGGATTTTTGGCAACCCTTAAGCAAAACCCTGATGCAGGAAGTCAGGATGACGGGAATATAACCCCCGAGCAAGCCAGAAAGACCGAAATAATTAATCTCCTTATTAAGGACCTTGCAGGGCAAGAAGAAAACCCGGCCAAAGTACAGGAGGGAATTACTTCGCCAGCTATTGCTCCGGGCCGCAAGCAATAAACAAACCGACAAAAAATAAATACAATTTCTGATTAACCATAACAAAAACCGAGGGTAGTGTTACCTGCATATTTAATTCTAACCTTAAAAAGAAAAACTAAAAACATCATGAGACACTCTACAAAACTAAACTCAATACTTATGAAAAACATGTACACAAATGCGTTGTTCTTCTTCTCAAATTGTGCAGCAAGAACCAAATCAATCCTTTTATTAGCTGTAACAGTATTGCTTGCGGCTATGCAAAGCGTTAATGCGCAGCCCGCCTATTTTAATAACGCTGGAGCTGCCTTAGGCGGAAATTCCATTCCGCTGGGCGGAAATGTACCCGCAGGGCAATGTATGCAAAGCCTTGTTGCGCCAACTGAATGGTCGGTTGGTACGTTTCCCGGAAATATTACTGTTTTATATTTACGTTCCTCTACTTCCATTGTAGCTCCAACGACAGCAACCTATACAAACTTTACTATTAAATTGGGTCAAACAGCAGCTACAACGCTCACTGCTGGAGTCTGGATTACAGCCGGTATGACACAGGTTTATATGAATCCGTCATTAACTATTACGTGGCCTGTTAATACAGGTCCTAATCCCTGGGTGCAGATTACTCTTTCTACTCCTTTTTTCTTTAACCCGGCTCAAAGTTTAATTGTTGAATTCGGACATGCAGGAATGACACCTGCAACAACATTTTTCCCGCTCGGAAATTTCGCTGTCACCGGATCAGTAAGAAGAGTATGGGCGAATGTTCCGAACAACCCTCCTCCGGGTGTTCCCACCAGTTCCGGTGCTGAAATATGCACTATGGGAATTGATATTATTCCTGCCGTTGCATGCACTCCTCCCACGGCTCAACCCACAGCATTAATAATGTCGGGAGCCACTTTAAACTCGCTTACCGGTAATTTTACGGCTGCATCACCGGCTCCTACCAGTTATCTTGTGGTTAGATATAATTCGGGGGCAACGGTAACCAACCCGGTTAACGGAGTAAGCTATATTGCCGGACAATCGCTTGGGCTTGGAACTGTTATAC
>JBIOHJ010000034.1:0-26060 GCA_044448905.1 Bacteroidia bacterium
CACATGCACCAGGTAATTCATATAATTGATTTTGGCGCTCAATATACCCAGCTTATTGCGCGGAGGGTAAGAGAATTACACGTGTATTGCGAAATTCATCCGTACAATCATCTTCCCGAAATAACTCCTAATGTCAAAGGAATTATTCTATCAGGCGGACCCGCATCGGTGCGGGATAAAAAATTTCCTTCGGTTGACCTTTCAGCGTTCAGGCAAAAAGTACCTGTGCTGGGAATCTGTTATGGCGCGCAGCTAATGGCACAGCAGCTTGGCGGAAAAGTGCAGCCGTCAAAGCTGCGTGAATACGGACGCGCGAATCTTGACATTTATTATCGCAATGATGATTTATTTAAAAATATAAACGATCACAGCCAGGTTTGGATGTCGCATAGCGATACCATTACCGGTATTCCCGAAAAATTTATTGTCACAGCCGGAACGGACTCTATAAAGATTGCGGCTTTTCATGAACCAAAAGAAAAATTATTTGGCGTTCAGTTTCATCCCGAGGTGATGCATACAACCGAAGGAAAAAAAATTCTTGAAAACTTTGTAACCGGAATTTGTAAATGCAAAGGCGATTGGACACCCGGCTCTTTTATTGAAGATACGGTGAGTGCTTTGCGCCATAACCTGAAAAACGAAAAAGTAATATTAGGATTATCAGGCGGAGTTGATTCGGGTGTTGCCGCAACGTTATTGCATCGGGCCATTGGCAAAAATCTGTATTGCATTTGTGTTGATACCGGCTTGTTGCGCAAAGGTGAGGCAAAGCAGGTTGAACAGTCTTACCGTAATATGGGCTTGCAGATAAAACATGTGGATGGATCCGTAAAATTTTACAAACAGCTGAAAGGTATTACTGAACCGGAGAAGAAAAGAAAAATTATAGGAAAAACTTTTATTGAAGTGTTCGATGAAGAAGCGTCCCGCTTGAGCGGGATAAAATGGCTGGCGCAGGGAACAATTTATCCCGATGTCATAGAATCGGTTTCGGTGAAAGGCCCTTCAGCAACCATTAAATCGCATCATAACGTTGGCGGATTGCCGGCAAAAATGAAATTAAAAGTGGTGGAGCCATTGAAGTCATTATTTAAAGATGAGGTACGATTAGTTGGAAAGGCTTTGGGGATGGATGATTCATTAATTAACCGCCATCCGTTTCCGGGCCCGGGATTAGGAATCAGGATTCTTGGTGAAATAACTAAAGAGAAAGTCAGGATTATACAGGAGGTGGATGCTATATTTATTAATGGTTTGCTATCGGATGGGCTGTATGATAAAGTATGGCAGGCAGGCTCAATTTTTTTACCGGTGCAATCGGTTGGTGTGATGGGCGATGAGCGTACCTATGAAAATGTAGTCGCATTGCGTGCCGTAACTTCTACTGATGGCATGACGGCAGACTGGGTTCATCTTCCGTATGAGTTTCTCGCAAAAATTTCAAACGAAATTATTAACCGCGTAAAAGGCGTTAACCGTGTGGTGTATGATATCAGTTCAAAACCGCCTGCAACAATAGAGTGGGAATGAGGGAAATAAAAATTCGAAATTCGAAATGAAAAGCTTAATCATATTTTTTTCAATAGTTGCATTGCTTTTTGTTTCATGCAAAACCCGGCAGCCCGAAGTTGTTTATCAGAAACCACGACCTGCCGTTCAGCAACCCGCGCCTAAGCCTGCCACAGAAATTACCTCCAAAGAAACTTTAAAACAGCCCAAAGAATTTAAGATCGCATTGCTGTTGCCGTTATATCTCGAAGAGAATATTAAAATTGATACCAGTGCTGTAAATCCCGAAATTGACCAGCGCTCATTGCCCGCTCTTTCATTTTATGAAGGAGCCCTGCTTGCAGCCGACTCGCTTTCCAAATCAGGCGTCAATGTAAAGCTTAGTGTTTTTGATGTATCGGAAGATTCATCGGCAAAACATTTTATGCTGATGAATTACCGCGCTTTAAAAAACAACGATTTGATTTTTGCCGGTTTTCCTTCTGCGAATATTTCTGAAGCAGCCAATACGGCAAAACTTTATGGATTGCAAATTGTTTTCACACAGTTTGGCATTTCACCGGTTTTAAAAAACAACCCCAATATTGTTCTTGCTTCGCCTTCCACAACAACTCAATGCAGGCTGGCTGCGGCATTTATTGTTGATAAATTTTTTGATTCCAATTTCGTTGTGCTTACCCGTCATAATAAAAGAGAAAAAGAGCTTGCCGCAATATTTGAAACCGAAACCGACAGCCTGCTTGAGCATAAGTTTAAATTGCCACAGCGGTCGGTGCAGGTGAATTACCCTGAAACTACAGAGGAGCGATTATTAAGATTTTTACCGGCTGAGAAAAAAAATATTTTATTTTTTCCTTCGAGCGATGAATCGTATGTTTCGTCAGTCATAACGGGGTTAGATACGATGGATGTTAAATTAACGCTGGTGGGTTTGCCCACGTGGGAAAACTTCGAATCGGTTTTGTTCAGTAAGCTTAAGAATATCGAAGTATATATTTTCAGCACCGCCTATATTGATTATGATGACGCAGAAATAAAGCTGTTTCGCAGGAATTATATCAGCCAGTATAAATCCGACCCGCTTCTTAACGCATACCAGGGTAATGAACTCACATTTTATTTTGCAAATCTTTTTAAAGAATATGACAGCTCTTTTTATAATCATACGGCAGATGATGCTTCACACCCTGTTTTTAAATTTGTTCGTGAATCGAAAGAAGCCGGCTTTGAAAACGAATCTGTTTCGGTGCTGAAATACGAAGGCTACAGGCTTTTGAAAGTGAATAAGTGATTAGCGAAAAATAAGGCTTAAATTTATAACCTGACAGGAGCTGCGCGACCTGTCAGGTGAAACTAAAAAAACCCCGCGCGAGGCGGGGTTTTTGTTCCTGCTAATTATTTGCAGGGTGGACATCCGGGCGGACAGCATTTAATATGACAATTAGTAGTATCACATGAGGACTTATCACATGATGCTTTGTCACCTTTTGACTGCTGACAGGAGGTTTTAGCAGGCTCCTGTTTTTTATCCGCTTTGTTTGAATCTGCTGCGAAGGCTATTAAACCTGCACTCAATAAGAGCCCTGCAGCTATTAAACTTAGCTTTTTCATTTTATTAAAATTTAAATTGTTTGAATTAATATGAATTACATTTTAATGCAATCATATTATTTCAGGCGGGTGAAAGCAGTCAGCGTTGAAGGAATGTGTGTAAAAGGAATTTTGCTGAAACGAAATTTCGGTGATGCCTGCTGTTACTACTATGCCGGATGCATAAACGGGAAGGTAACAGCAACAGGAGGAACAACAATTTTTGTCAATGCCCGATGATTTGCTGCAATCATCTTTTGATTTTTTTGGTTTTGCGGAATCGCTGCATTGTTTTGCACAACAGGATGTATTGCACTCACTGCCTGCTTTTACTATTTGTGCAAATGTGTCGTGGAGCTCGCAGTGAACAAGAAGAAGTGAAAGTAATAAGGCAAGGGGTTTTTTCACAGTTCAAATATAAGGGAATGGCTTGTTAAAGTCAATGAAGAAGAAAGGTTTTGTGAGGAATTTAACATTTTTATGCGGCTGGTTTTTTCAGGGAGAGAATAAATGCTGTTGCGAAAACTATAATTCCAATATAAACCTGTGGCTTATGCATTGCAAAAAGAGCAAGCGCAAAGAGAACGGTCATTAAACTGTTGGTGAGAATACAAATAATAAAAACAATTTTTTCAGAAGATTTTGTACGGATAAGATTTATGAAACCTGCAAAAATGATTGCAATTCCGGCACCGATAAACCAAAGCGCATATTCATCAAAAGTTTCAAGACAGGAAGTAAAATAAAGGTGGATGGTTCCGAAAAGAATGATGATGTAAGAAATGATGAGTTGAAATTTTGAGAGCATGTGCGAATTTAAACTAAATGTTTTTTTGTTCGTTTCTGACATACACACTGTTTAAAGCCTGCTTTAGACAGGGCTATAAATAATGGTGAGCCGATAAAGAAAAGTTGAGTTTAAAACCTAAAGTGAAAAACCATCCTCGTCTCTAACAATCAGGCAACCCCGTTAGAGGAGGACGAGTTGGAGTTCATTTTATTCCCTGATTATTTTTTTTACTCCTATACTACCATCCTGGTTAATAATTTTCAAAAAATAAATTCCGGCCGGTTGTGAGGAAATATCTATTTCAGTTTTTGCTTTGAAGGTTGTAGCTGAATAAACTTTTCCTCCCAGTATAGTGCTGATTTCAATATGAGACCGGTTTGCTATTCCTGTAATAACAAATGCCCCGTTGGCAGGATTTGGGAAAATGGAAAATATATCGTTGCCGGAAATTTCGCTGACACCTGTATTAATTCCGGGAATGATACGGCTGTAATAAACATCCTCTTCTCCGTTTAAGGTATTAGCCCATGCCACATGAACACCGGAATTGTCGGATATCATATCGAAATAATCACCTATTTTATTTTGGTTAGGATAGCCAATGTGAGGATCGAAAGAGGGGGATAACTTTTCATTCGCAGACCATGTAGTTCCCTGATCAGTGGAATAGGAATAATATAGCGCTGATTCATCAGAACCGGGATTGTCACGGGTATCAAACCAGGCTGCATCAATCCTGCCATCGGGAGCTACTGACATGGTGCCAAACCATTGGATATTGGTTGTGGAAATATCATCGTTAATGCGGATAGGTGAATTCCAGGTAAGCCCGCCATCGGTGCTCCTGGCAAACATAACGTCAGCGGGATCGGGGTTGGATATCCGTCCTAATGAGGCAAGCAGGTAAATATTATCACTGCCAGGCCCGCTTGATTTATCTATATCTATGCTCACCATACCAAGGAATCCGGCAGGATTAATAGAAGGAGCAAAAATAAGGTCGCCATCCATAAAAACCTGCACAGAATTCCAACTGATAATTGAGCCGGGGATTTGAGCATTTAACGATTTTGTAACAACAAGACCACCGGACTGGCTTCCGCCACCAATAACCAGCTCACCAGAATTGCCCACAGCCATTGATACCCAATAAGGATCTCCATTAACCATAATACATGGCTCAAAGCTGCTGCCACCGGTTGATGAACGGGTGAAGAAACCCGGGAGACATGAACTATAAAAAGATGTCCATGCTGAATAGATATTTCCGCTTCCCACACCTGCGGTGCGATCAATTGCCATCCATTGCTTATCACCACCTGCTGCATCAGTTCCGTTATTCCATGTGGCACCGCCATCAGCACTTTCAAATACCTTGCACAGATAAGCACCGGAGAGGCTGTCTATTGTTAAACTATTGTAGTAAAAATTACCGGCAGTATCGTAATCCAGAACAGGATCGGTGCGGAAAATGCCCTGCTCAATTACACCCGCGAACGTCCAGGTTTGCCCTGCATCAGTTGTATAACCCCATCCGGCTTGCCGGAAATTACTGGACACATTGTCGAATTGCCTCCAGCCAATGACAATTTCGTTTGGATTCAAAGGAGTCACAGTAATGCCCGGTTCGTTGGCGGCATCGCCCAGGATGTTTTGTCCACCTGCGTCCACATTTACCTGGTTTGTAAAGATGGTACTGCCGGTGGTACTATTTAATGCACCCTCATTCTTATACTTATATTTGAATGCAGGAGAAGTTTTTTTGTTATTATAAGCATTGGGCAGAAACGCATCATCTAACGTTTCATTTTCCATCGGTATTTTTTTATCATCCTGTAAGCGGGTATCCTGGGCAAAAGAGATGCAGGTACTTAAAAGTGTGGTGGCTGCAAAGAGCAGCCTTACTTGTATTTTGCTTTGCATAGTATAAAATGATTTTATTACCGCATAACAAAAGTCGGCAATTATCCTTATGCTATAAGAACTTTTTTGCGAATAAATTAACTGAACTCCAATAACGAAAAAGGGATTAAAGAAGTAAAAAAAATTGAATTTGAATATTAATATCACATCCTCGTCTCTAACGTACAGGCAGCCCGACAGACAAGGACGAGAGGGGAGGGACACAACTTGTCTATTTTTTCATTTGTTGAACTATCTCTTCGCCTTCTTTGGTAATACCCATTATTTCGGTCATAACGCCAATCTCTTTACAGGTGTCAAAAAAAACAATTTTAGCAATTGGATGGTTTACAGTAGTTACTACAGGATAACCTTTATTAACCAATTCGGAAATCACTTTATCAAGTTCCGCAACAGGTATGCTGTATGCAATATGTTGCACACCACCTGCAGGATTCTTGTCAAGGTAATCTTGAAATATGCTGTGTCCTGAAACAGGCTGGATAAGTTCAATAAATTTTCCGTCTGTGTAAGCGATTGAAACAAGGCTTTCAGCATCAGATGGCTTTCCATAATGAGTCCCTTCAAATTCTGCTAAACGAATTATGTCAGGGTTACTAAAATTATTAATGCCCATTGCTTCTCTAAAAAAACTTTCGGCAGCCTTAATATCTTTTACTACCCATGCAATTTGTGTCAATTGAAAGTCAAAAGAAGTAATAGTGTTCATTGTGCATCAATTTAAATTATTGAATTTGGCTTATTGTCCGTTCATTTCTTGCAGTCAGTTTCAATCTTAATAAAAAATCCCGAAGGGGTTCGTAACCCCTTTGGGAGTAATCTTCATTAGCTCCCGCTCAAAACTTCGCCTGACGGGGTGTTTATTTTTCGGTTAACTAATTTTCTAAATTCTTCTGTTTCGTTGGTGTCCTTAAAAACTCGTTTAGGGATTAACATTGCCATATTCGTGTCCATGTAAAGATAAAAAGCCTTAGGGCTCTCCTTTAAATTCTTAATGGTATTCCAATTGCTACTTCCTTGTGAATCTCGTGTCTTATAAATTATTTTATCATCGGTGAAATCAATTTCTTTCTCACCCAATATTGTTCCATTATTGTCCGGGATGTTTTTTGTTTTATTCAGACTTCTGTTTATCATGAAAACATAAACGACAATACACACAATTGTCGAAATAATTGTTGCAATCAAGTCAAACTGTTCTCTGTTTAGAAATAATTGTACAATAATCACCGTCAGCATACCAATAATTATTGTCCTTTTCATTTTTGTTTGTCTAAAATGAAATTTGTTGAAGTCAGAATAGTCCTGTCGTGTTATGTCTATTTGTAGTCTCATATTTTGTTGTCTTTAGTTAATGCCCCTTTGCTCCTAATCCCCGAAGGGATTCCTAACCCCTTCGGGGGTAATCTTCACATATGAGCGAGATTGTGCAAAGAGAAGAAAAAAAACAAAAGGGCTATAAATAATGGTGTGCCTGAAAAAAAAGCGCCCCGTCAGCTGACGGGGCGCTTTGATTAAGCAATAAATATTTTGCAATAATTAATTAAGCAGGTGTTTCCACTGTTTCGGAAACAGGCTCGGGGATTATGAAACCCGTTGGCTGCATAACATAATTCTGTGTAATGGTATGACCGAGCTTGATTTCGATAATCTTCCTTTGGGTTTGGCAAAAGCCGGAAATAATAATACATTTGGAAAAATTATCAAATCGGAACTTACCAACCCTCTAAATCCACACTTATGAAACTCAAATACTTTATTTTAATACTCTTTATTTTTATTCAGTTTGCAGGTTATTCCCAGATGACAATCACACTCAGTATTTGTGGGCCCAACACATTTACTGTTATTGGCACTGATGCCACAGGAAGAAATATTTACCATGACGGAGGTGCGAGTTTTTCCGTCCAATGGAATATAGCAGCAGGCCAATGGGAAATAGTTGAAATTTCTCCAGCATTAGTATGGCATGCTAACACCTATCCTTCTACTCCAAATCCTCCCTGTTTTGGCACAGGGACATGGCAGTTGATAAACGATCCTTACGCATGTGGAACAGTTACCGACATTACCGGAAGCTGCCAAACTACCGTGACAGGAATTGAAGAAGTAATCATCAGCAATGACATTACTGTATTTCCTAACCCGGGTTATGGACAATATAATTTTAGCGGATTAGTAAAAGAAAACTCAATTGAAATTTATGACCTGGCCGGGCGGTTGGTTTTACAGACCGTTGCAACGAGCAGCCTTTGCTCCATTAATCTCAGCGGGAAAGATAAAGGCGTGTATTGGTATAGAATAATGGATGAAAATAAAAAAATCAAACTGGGAAAGTTAATTGTTTTGTAGAAGCCCTTCTTTTTTTATTTCTTTTAATCTTAATGTTAGCGGCAGTTTTGCTTAAGTGTCCAACATATCCCATTCGTCTCCCGTTAACCATCTCAATGCTGACAGCTTTCCATTTATCATTCCCCATTCAAAATCGCTTCCGTGCCATAGATTTTCTACTCCATATTTTTTTTCAACCGCTTTTGCTGATTTTAAAGCACCTTTCCATATTTCTGGGTTAACAGTTGTTTCTTTATTTGCAAGTCTTTGTTTAAGTAATTGATGTCTGTTATACCAGATTTGGTCAGTAAGCCTTTCAATCATAAAATAAACTTCTTCTTCGGTTCTTTCTTTAAAAATTTCGGAGTCTTCATCTACTTCAAATGAACGTTTGAAAGTAGGATAATCTAGCATTAAGTTTTCAACTTTTTCAATTAGTCCGGACATTTTCTCATCCCTAATTGCAAAAAAAGATAATTGTTCTTCTTTGGAAAGTTCAATGTCTAAAAAGTCCAACCTTATGCCGTAATTTTTTGCACTATCAAGAATATGTGTTATTCTTTCCAAGTGAAAAATTTCAATAGTATGCGGTTTCCCAATGTCTTTTAGTTCTTTTCGTTGACTTAAAGTCAATTCTTGATTTGTCACAAAAGCGAGCCCACTAACTTTATTCTTTTTAATTCCCTTTATATCACTTATAAACTTTTTTTTAATTTCTTTAAAGTCTTTTTGTCCTCTTGGAAAGTATGCCGCTGCAATATATTCAAGGTTGTCTTTTCTTGAAATTATATCTTTTATTCCATCTCTTCCGCCTAATGGATGGGAAGGGTCAATTGACTTAAATCCTTCAGAATTTAAAAGATGAGCCGCAAGTCTTTCACTCGACTTTTGTCCCTTTATCCAGTTCAAAAGTCTATTCCAAGTTTCGTCCCCGTCTGTTCGCTTTCTGCTCATTGTTTCATCTAGATCTCAAAATAATTTCTGTTAGTTTCTTGTCGGGCAGTTAATGTTAGCAGTGTTGCCAAATAATTGCCGCTAACAGTTGAATTAACATACAAATGTCCTAACTTTTTCCATCTAAACCAACAATTTATTTAGCTGTAAATTTTGATTTTTGCCCCTAAAGACGAAAAAATTCGGTGTTATAGTCTTCGCCAAATTTGACCTTTATGTTTTTATTATACATGAGTTCAATTGTTGATATTAATATATTTCTATCGTCATACGCTTCTATTTTTACTAATCTTGAGAGGTTATCGTACATGAATTTTTTTGTCATGATAAAATTAAATTTAACATTCGACTCCGGAATATATTCGCCATTGACATAATGATTGGTCACGTAGTCATCTGATGTATTCCAGGTTAATTTTTCAATAATTTGTAAATCTTTGTTCAATTTAATTTTTGTTTTAAAAACTGAGGACCTTGAAACATTTATTGTTTCATATCCATTAGCATCATACGCAAAAGTTTCAACACTCATTAAGCTATCTCCTTCAAGGTTTGGTACAAAACATATGTGACACCGATAAAATATTTTTTTTACCCGATTTGAGTCATCATATAAATAAATTGTCCGTCCTTCATCAATGATATTGGTTTGCGGCCCCGGAATGCCAATTAACATTGATTTTCTATTGCATGAGTCATAAATATATTCCCATGATCCTATAAATTTCCATTGCATCGCAATATCAGAATCTAAAGCATAGCATTCTGTTTTAGTTATCTTTCCGAATTGATTGTACTTGTTAAAGATTTTTTCAAAACCGGAATGGTTTTGATTATAAATGGTAACAATCTCTGAGTCACCCTGAAATGCAGGATAATATTGGTGTATTCGTTTTGTATTATTAACATTTTCGCACACAATTCTTCCTTGTTCATCTATTGTCAATGATTTTTCCAAAGTTCCATTATATGTGATTGCTACATCACCCAGATTCACGCAATTAATCGTTGTATCAAATTTTAATATTTTATAAGGAATTATGTAATTGTAGTTTTGTGCGACTACCTGTGAAAAAGTACAAACACAAATTGCAACTTGTATTTTTAAGTTTAAGTAACCATGCAAGTATGAGCGTGCCGCCCGTGCCTTTTTATTCATAACCATCCTGCTAATATAATAATTACCACCTTTTGTTCTCATAGGTTTTCTCAAAACACAAATAGAACAGTTTCCACGAACTATCAAAAAAGAAAAACCATACACAATCGGGCACTTTTAGTAGGAATGAATGTTTTAAGCAAAACAGATGTGCGTTACGGTAAAACACATAACTCTTCTTTCAAAACACATTTAGGTTTTACAAAAACAGGCTTGTGTTTTACCGAGACAGGTTTACGTTTTACGCTTTAAGATTTGGTTCCGGAATACTCACAGATGCACCTGCCTTTGTGCGATATTCTTATGAATTAACCTTACCAGGATAAGGGCAAAACGGACGAAAATGGTGGCTTGGCGGGGGCTTTATATAAAATAATTTTTCTGTTAATCAGTCAATTATGAAATATTTAGTATTATGTATTGCATGGTACTATTGTTTTGATATATCTTTGCATCGCAATTAAGATAAATCATAATCTAATTAAAACAAAAAAATCGTGAGCAACTTAGAAAACACACAAGCCCAGATGCGCAAAGGGGTTTTGGAGTTTTGCATCATGTCAATCATTTCGCAGGGCGAAATGTATCCATCCGATATCATTTCGAAAATGAAAGAAGCAAAACTCATCGTAGTGGAAGGAACGTTATACCCGCTGCTTACCCGGCTGAAGAACGCGGGCCTGCTGACGTACCGTTGGGTGGAATCCACATCGGGGCCGCCCCGTAAATATTATACACTTACTCCGTTAGGAGAACAGTTTCTTAAAGAGCTGAAATTAACATGGAATGAATTAGTAGATGCCGTAAATCAAACCGCAATAAACTCACAAACAAAATGAACAAGACCTTAACAGTAAATATTGGTGGCATGGTGTTCCACATAGAGGAGCAAGCCTACGAAAAATTAAGAAAATATCTTGATACCATCAGGGGATATTTCACATCATCGGACGGGCGCGATGAAATTATACAGGATGTGGAAGCCCGCATTGCCGAAATGTTCAACGAGCGCATCAAGGGCGACAGCAAGCAGGTAATTATTGATGAGGATGTGGAACACGTTATAAACGTGATGGGCCGCCCTGAACAGTTTGCCGGTGACGATGCTGCAGCGCAGGAAACTTATGCAGCCAACATTTCGGAAAAAAGAACGTACCGCAAAATTTACCGCGATGTGGACGATAAGGTAATTTCAGGCGTGTGCGCGGGTCTAAGCCACAGGTTAGAGATTGACCCGCTTTGGATGCGTCTCATTTGGGTGGTGATGTTTTTCATACTGGGCGGAATTGGCGGCATTATACTTTATATAGTGCTGGCGCTCGTTCTTCCTAAAGCCGAAACTACCGCTCAAAAGCTCGAAATGAAAGGCGAGCATGTTACGGTGAGCAGCATTCGCAAATCGGTGGAAGATCCTGTCGAAAAAAAAAGTTCAGGCATCAGCCGGTTCTTTGATGGCTTAGGCAGGATCATCAGAGGGATACTAAAAATATTTCTTTATATCATTGGTGCGTTCTTCGCGGTAATTGGTTTGATTGTGTTGTTTGCATTGTGCGTGGCATTGCTTGCCGTAATGGGCGTTGCGGGAATATCCATTCCCGTATTTATCTCCGATTTATTTTTAACCCCGGGACAGCAATTCTGGAGCATGCTTGCTATATTCCTTATTATAGGCATACCCGTAATCATGCTGATTTACGGTGGCATAAAACTTTTATTCGGGATAAAGCACAAGAACCGCGTTTTTAATATTACTGTAGTCAGCTTAATGATTTTAGGATGGATAATCGGTTTTTGCATGGTGGCGGATATCGGGCGTGAATTTGCAACCGAAAGCAAACAGCGTACAGTTCTTCCGCTTGTTAGCCCTTCCACCGATACGTTGTTTGTTGATGTAATGCGGGATGCCAAATACGAAGACGAGGATGACAACAGGAATAATATAGGATTCATGTTCGGACACAGGATGACGGTTGTAACCGGTGATGAGCTTCGTATGGCTCCCGAAAATGTAAACCTCGATATTCAAAAAGCCGATGGCAGCCAGTTTGAGCTGGTGCAGATAAAAAGCTCGCGGGGCGCAACAGAAAAGATTGCCGCTGAAAATGCGAATAAAATTAATTACAATTTCGAACAGAAGGATTCACTGTTATCGTTCAGCCGTTATTTTCCTTTGCCCAACGGTGTAAAATACCGCGATCAGAAAGTGAAGCTTATTTTGAAAGTGCCGGTTGGCAAAAGCGTTTATTTAAGCGAAAATAGCGACTGGATTATTTATGATGTTGATAATGTAACCAACACCTGGGATGGTGATATGGTTGGCAAAACCTGGACGATGACAGAGCAGGGGCTGGAGTGCATGGGTTGCAATTTATCAGGCAGTCGCATTATCGGGGGACATAGGAACATCGATGATGATAGTGATTGGACCGGGGGAGATGCGCATATTAAAATCGATAAGCACGGTGTGCACATTAATGCCGATGGCAGGAAAGATTCCATCAACTTCCATGGAAAGGATGTTGACATTAAAATTGATGAAAATGGCGTAGTAATTGATGCGAATAAAAAATAATATCACCTAAATCCACACTCGTATATTTTTAAAGTTTAGTTTTTACGGAACCGGTCGCAGCATGAAAGAAGCTCGGCCGGTTTTTTTATTTAATTAAGATGAGCCTTCAACTTTTTTTCTCTGCGGCTTTGCACCTCTGCGTTAACTTGTTTATTCTTAATTCGTGGCTAAAGTCAATTACCTAAATTTGCACCGTTTTTAAAAATATGCCAAACCAAACAGAGCATGTAAAATGCCTTATTATAGGATCAGGGCCAGCCGGCTACACAGCAGCCATCTACGCAGCACGTGCCGATTTAAAACCAGTAATGTACCAGGGCTTGCAGCCGGGCGGTCAGCTTACCATCACTACTGAAGTGGAAAATTATCCGGGTTATCCCAAAGGAACTATGGGGCCAGAGATGATGGAAGACTTCAAAGCACAGGCCGAACGCTTCGGCACGGATATACGCTGGGGTTACGCTACCGAAGTTGATTTCAAAGGGCCTGTTCACAAAGTAATTATTGATGGAAATAAAACTATTACAGCCAATGCTGTCATTATTGCAACCGGAGCATCTGCAAAATGGATGGGATTGGAATCGGAACAAAAGCTGAATGGCTTTGGCGTTTCCGCCTGCGCAACCTGTGACGGATATTTTTTCCGCGGGCAGGATGTGGCAGTTGTTGGAGCGGGTGATACCGCTGCGGAGGAGGCCACCTATCTTTCCAAGCTGTGCAAAAAAGTGTACATGATTGTACGAAGAGACGCGATGCGCGCTTCAAAAGCCATGCAGCATCGGGTGGAGAACACAAAAAATATTGAGGTATTGTGGAACAGCGAAACAAAGGAAATTCTCGGAGATAAGACGGTGCATGGCGCGCGCATTTACAATAACAAAACGGGTGAAGAAAAAATAATTGACGTGACCGGATTTTTTGTTGCAATTGGTCATTCACCCAACACAGAAATTTTCAAAGGCTGGATTGATATGGACGAAAATGGCTACCTTAAAACACAAAATGGCTCAACACACACCAACATAGAAGGTGTTTTTGCCGCAGGCGATGTGCAGGATCATATTTACCGACAGGCAGTTACGGCAGCGGGCACAGGCTGCATGGCTGCCATTGATGCGGAGAGGTATTTGGCAGCGAAAGGAATTCATTAAAATATTGAATGTTGAAGATTGAAAATTGAAGATTAATCCTCATCTTTAAAAATGAACTCCGAAGAATTAAAATTAAGAACAAAAAAATTTGCTCATCGCTGTGTTAAAGCCGCAATGGTTTTACCAAAAAATGTTTTAGGTAAATATTTGGCAAATCAACTTATAAGAAGCGCATGTTCAGTGGCTGCAAATTACAGAGCCGCATGTATTGCACAATCCAGGGCAACATTTGCAGCTAAAATAAGTATTGCATTTGAAGAATGTGATGAATGTCTTTTTTGGCTTGAGTTTATTGAAGAAGAAAGAATATTCGGACAAGAGAAGTTGAGCTTACTTAGGAAAGAAACTTCAGAACTTTCCAATATCCTCGGAGCCTCAAGAAAGACTTCACAGAAAAACAAACAGTGAACAAACTAATCTTCAATTTTCAATTTTCAATCTTCAATTTAGTATAACTTCCGTTGCTCCGTATCCGTATTTTTCAAAAGACGCGTCTCGAAAGGAAATTCCCTCGTAACTTCTCAATTCACGTAAAATTTCATTTCTCAAAACTCCGTTTCCTACCCCGTGTATGAATATAATTCTGTGATAATGTTTTTTTAAAGCAATATCCATTTCCTTTCGAAATTGTTTTAATTGTATCTGCAGCATTTCGGCATTTGAAAGTGATGAATAGTCCTCAACCAGGCATTGTATATGTAAATCCACTTCGGTTTCATTGCGGAGAATTCCGGATTGTTCATCAGAGCTTTTATAAACCGGTTGCCTTCGCTCTTTAAAGGATTTAGGTTTTTCTTCTTTCACATCTTCGGCAGAATATTTTTTCTTAAGCTCTTCAAAATTAATTTCGGGTTCTTTGCCGGCATTAAACAATGATAGAACTTTAGCATACGACATTGCACCTTTAACAGAGCTAAATTCTGTTTTCAAATCGGGTAGGAGTAAAGGAAGCTCGCGGTTTACAGGCGGAAACAAACGATATTCTTTTTCATTGAACAGAATTATTTGAATAACTAAATTCTGCCAGTCAATCATGTCGGGGCGGGGTTTACTGATAAGATCGGTTTCAGATTGCGGTCGGGCAGTTCCCGATTTTAACCCTATAATTTTATTGTGAACTTTCGAAGAAAAAGAAAACAACAGCCTGAAATCAGTTTTGTTGATGAGTATAAATTTTACAGCGCCTGTCAGCACCTGCATTTCACCGGCAGGGGCCGAAACAAAATAAATGCTGTCGCTTTCAAGTGAAGAAAATATTCCGGAATGTTTTGCAATATCTTTTTCTTCTACTGGCTGTATGATTTCTTTTGCTGAAGGGAACTCTGATGTTTCTATCCTGCTTACAAGCAGCAGTTCCTTTTCGTGCACATCAATTTCAAAACCGTTTTCGATTTCCACTTTGTATAATTTATCGCCTGCTACCCTCGTAACTATACCCGATAACTTTTCATTAATAAAACTTACTTTATCGCCAACACGGAATTTCATTTAAATATAATCAGGAAACAAAAATACCCGTTTAAAAGTAAAGCCAATGAAATTTTACATTATCAACACTGTTAAACTCAACGGTTGGAGCAGGAAATTTTAAGAATCCGAAAACGGAGAACATGGCGTTGAGGAATTTGCTTTTTGTTTTTATGCGTGTAAGATCAATATCAGGAGCAATATAAAACTGGCGATAACGTGTAAACTGCGGAACAGGTTCGCTGTCATTTCCGGCAATATTTTCATTTGCGCCAGTCATTCCTTCGGCACCATAGCCCACTGAAAAATTAAGCCACCCGGGAAATTTCGAGTCCTTCTTTAAGAAAGATTTAATATTTGTCGATAGCCAATACGTTTGCCCGTTATAATCTTTAACCAAGTTTTGCGGATAGGTTTCGCCCAACTGATCGGGGCGGTATTGGGCATAGTCCGATTGGTGAAAAGAAAATTTTACAACTATCCGTTGCTCATCCCAAACTAACTGCTGCGACAAAACTAACGCTGCGCCACCGGCATTTGCCGCCACATCCGTCCACGACCAACCCCATGCTTCTGAAAAGCCGTCAAAAATTTCTATAGTAGTCAGGAATGCAAATCCCAACGAACCCCCATACCAGACTGCTTTTTTATGCTGCATTCCTGTCCAGTCAAAAAGATCAATGCCCCAACTACCCAACTGGTACGCAGAGCCAAAGTGTCCTATCTTGTCCATTTGCATCCATTCGCTTTGGTCATTAAAAACATGAAATTGTGTAAACTCATAATCTTTATACCACAGCTGGTATAAACCTGTCATGGTAACAGCATAAGTACCCGCCAAAGAATAAGAAACCAAATGCACGCGCTGTTTATTGTATTCAGGTGACGGTTCCCAAAAAGAAAGTTTTTGTTCCTGCGAATAAGTAGTGAATAGTGAATAGTGAGTAGTGAGAAAAAGAAAAATGATAATAAATTTTTTGAGGAAATTATTTTCTTTAATCATAAAGGATGTCAACCTCTCTCCCTGAAGAGGGGAGTCGGGGTGGGGCTTTAATTCAAAAGAGTTTGCTCACCTGCTTTCAGAATAGCGAATGCTTTTTCGCGTGTGGATGATTCGGCATAGGTTCGAAGGACAGGTTCGGTTCCAGAAGCACGAATCATGAGCCAGTCACCATTCTCAAAAAAATATTTATATCCGTCTAAATCATCCACTCTTGCCACTTTGTAATTTCCAAATGAATCATATTTTCCTGTTTTGCAATTCTCCAAAACACGTTGTTTGATTTCTTCTTTAATGTGCAGATCAATTCGTTCAAATGAAAACGGGCCAGTAATTTCATACACCTCATTGATCAAATCATTTAACGATTTTCCGGACCTTGCCATGAATTCCCAAAGCGTAAGCCCAATCCATATTCCATCTCGTTCGGGGATATGGCCTTTAATGGCAATCCCTCCTGATTCTTCGCCACCAAGCAGGACATCTTCTTTTATCATGATTTCACAAATCCATTTGAAACCTATCTTGACAGTTTCAACCGGAATATTGTAATGCCTGCAAATTTTTTCAACTTTTGGTGTTGTCGAAAAGGCAGTACATACTTTTCCACGCATGCCTTTATATTTATAGAGATAATGAATGAGTAGTAAAATAATATGATGCGAATCCACAAAATTTCCTTTGCTGTCATATAATCCCAGCCTGTCGGCATCGCCATCGGTCACCAATCCACAATCAATATTGCCGGAATTTTTTATCAGATTGGAAAATTCAGTCAGGTTTTTATGAATGGGCTCAGGTGCCTGACCTTTGAAAGAAGGATTGTAATCGCAATGCAGCATGGTGATTTCCGGAAATAATTTCTCCATCACATTCTGCCCCGCTCCGTACATTGCATCATACGCCCATTTCATTTTAGAATTTCTGATCAGATCCAAATCAAAATTTTTCTTCACATGTTCAATGTACATGTCTTCCAGGTTGACTTTTTGAAGCAATCCTTTTTTTTCAAAATCATCCAGCGAATATTTTTCAAGATTGGTAAACGAAGTTTCTTCAGGAATGAGTGCTTCAATTTCGGCAACCTGCGCTGGCAACAACGGTCCTCCATATGCCCCTTTTAATTTAAAGCCATTATAATCGGGAGGATTATGAGAAGCGGTAATAATAATTCCGAGATCGGCCTCTAGGTTAACTGCACCAAGTGAAATCATTGGTGTGGAAACAAAATCTTTTGCCAGATGAGTTTTAATTCCATTTGCACAAAGAATTTTTGCAACCGCCTCACAAAACAATTCACCTCCGAAGCGGCAATCATGACCCAATACAACCGATGTATTTTTATTTTTTTTCAATAACCATTCTGCTGTAGCTTCAGCCACGCGCGCAACATTGGTAACTGTAAAATCTTTTGCGATGATAGCTCTCCAGCCATCTGTTCCGAATTTTATTTTGTCAATCATATAGAGAGAAGATCAATAATACTTAACAAATTCCGTTAACTTTTTCCAATCGTAAGTTAGCAAACCCTTCTGGTACAGGTAAGAATCTTTCCGGCTAATTTTTTGTGAGTTGATTAATGTGATGATAAAAGAAAAATATTTTTCTTTAAAAACTTCATAGCTGCTTTTATCATTTACCTGTATTCCCCAGTTAATGAAATCATCAAACGCAACCGGCATTAAAGCCGAGTCATTTACAAAAATCGTGATTGATTTAGTATCGTATGAAATTTCTGAATAAGTCTTTTTCCAGATTTCCTCAACCTGAATACTTGACACTTTTATTTTATTGCCCTTCAAAAAATTTAATATTTTGTCTCCACCAAGATTATAAAACATTTCTTCGTTTGAGGAAAGATAAAGTCCTATTTGGTTTAAAATTTCGATGCTGTTTTTATTTTTCTGATCGTCAAGATTTTTCTTATTATCAATAATGTAAGTAATGTACCGGTCAGAAACTAATGGTAATGAAATATTGCGGTTGAATTCAAAGTTGCCTATATAATCGTTTTTAATATCCTTTGATTCACCACCAGTGGTAATCGCTTTCCCGTTAAACTGAACGATATTGAAATTAAATAATTTTTTAAAAAGATAGGTTGCATAGTTTATATCGTAATTACCATTCGCATTGGTATTTATTTTTTTACGCATTAAAGTTTCTTTCAAATCGTAGTAGTCTACATATCCATACGACACTTCCTGCCCGCGCTGATCATAATTAAGGAATGCAAATCCCAGAGTTTGTGTCACAATGCTGATTTTAGTTTTCTGCCAGTTCTCATAAATAAAAATAATTCCCTGCTCAGTAAATTTTGTTTGTGAAGTTTTTTCAAGCTCCGTAAGTGTATTGCCTGTAATCTGAATTTCCTTTTCGGGCGAATCCCACAACTTAATCCTGCCTTCAATTACTTCTTCATAAACAAGAGCAGTAATTTGCTCCACAAAATTAGCACCAAGCGTATCGGGCTGTTCAGCACGCGGCACACGTAGTAAAACCGGTATTTCTGCATCGCAAACAGGAATGTTCTGAAAGCAAAATGCAAACAATAAAATTATTGAAAATCTTTTCATCCTATTTGGTAGCTCGTAAATTTAGCAATTAAATCATGCATGCCATTTATTTTAAAAAACATGTATAAGTGAATGAAAAAACATAGTTAATTTTTTTTTCTAAAGCGTAATTCATTTTATGATCTGATATTTCTTTTATTTAATTCTTTTTGAAAGCGCCTGGCATTAATAAGATGCTCGGTGTATGTCATTGCAAAGCTATGATATCCCGAAAAATCTGCCCGCGCACAAAAGTACATATATGCATGTTTTGAATAATTTAACACAGCATCAATAGACGCAATAGATGGCATGCAGATGGGGCCGGGCGGAAAACCTGGATGCCGATAGGTATTATATGGCGAATCAATTTCTTTATAAGCTGACAAAACTCTGTTCACGCTAAAATCTCCTAACGCAAAAACGAGAGTGGGATCAGCTTCCAGCCTCCATCCTTTGTTAAACCGGTTCAGGTACACACCCGCAATAACAGGTTTTTCATCATCGCGTTTCGTCTCCTGCTCCACAATTGACGCAAGCACCGATACTTCGGCTTTTGTCAGACCCATTGCTTTTGCTTTTCCTTTTCTTGCTTCTGTCCAGAACACTTTATATTCCTTTTCCATTCGTTCAAAAAATTTTTCGGCTGACGTATTCCAGTAAAATTCGTAAGTGTTGGGAATAAACATTACAAGGCAATTAAACCTATTCATTCCGAATTTCTGAACATACACTGAATCATTTATGAGTCGCATCAGAGATATTGAGTCGGCTTCGATAGTGTGGGAAACTATTGAAGCAAATTCACCGGCTGTGCGGATGTTATTAAAAGTAAGCTTCACGGGAGTTTGTTTCCCGGAACGAAGCAATGCAATTAAATCTTTGTTGTTCATTCCTTCGCTAAGGACATAATGCCCGGGTTGAACTTTAGACGGGTACTTCATTTTTTTTGCAAGCCAAACAAAAGAAGCTGAATCTTTAATAATTTTCTTTTCAGACAGCAGCTTATTCACCGTTTCAAAAACAGCCCCGGTTGGAATGTTAATATACAACTGTTCACTTAAAACATTAGGAATAAAAATTTTCCTGTAAATATTATACACAAAATACGCACCTGTTGTCAGGACGATAATTACAACTGCAATTATTTTATTTTTAAACTTCATTTCCAATAAAAAAGCGAATTAAAGAGAGTTGATTGATGATAAAATTTGATTTGCTTTCAAGTCGGCAGGGTTTTTAACAAGAATTTCATTCAGAATTTTTTTTGCCTCAGTAAAATTACGCCTGTAAATATAAAGACCAGCCATGTTATACTGAACCTGCAAATAATCGGGATCGAGGGTGATGCATTGTTCATATAATTTGCGGGCACCGGTCGAATCGCCTTCTGTACTTAGTAAAATAAATCCAAGGTTTGAAAGCGCCATCGTATTATTTGGATTTTCTTTCAAAATAAATTCGAAAACTTTTTTTGCATCATAAGACTTCCCGGTGTTCATCAATGCCGAACCATATACGTTTTGAAATTCCAGGACAAATGGCGCAAGTATGGTTGCCTGCTGGTAATAGGTGAGCGCTTTTACAGAATTGTTTGTGTTTTCAAATGCTTCTCCAATGCGGTAACATGCCCATGCATCGGAATTTGAAAATGATTTTTTATTCAGAAAGCTAACGGCATTATTTATTTGCGATTCATAATATAGTATCTTTAAATAATCTTTTTTCAGAAATGAAATGTGAACCAGTTCATTTAAATTTTTTGTGATATCGTCACTGGTCTTGTCCGGAAAGTATTTCAAAGCTGAATCCAGAACGGATTTATCATAATTGAATTTTTCAAAATAATTTATAAAAGCATTTCCTTTTGCGAAGCCTGATGGGTTCGGATTGTTGATGCAGGCAATGCCGATAAAAGTTTTTACTTTTTCAATTTCATTTTCAGTAGCCGGTTTGCGGATGAAATGGTCTGTTACCCGCACGTGAGGAATATCGGTAGTTGATGAAGTTACCATGTGACATTTTACGCAATTATTGTTTGCCTTAACGAGTACATGTTGCTTTTCAGTACATGAATTATTTTTTTCCGGTGAATGACAATTTTTGCAGGCAGAATTAAATACATCATTATTAGTCACACGAGCGCTAACGTGCGGATTGTGACAGGTTACACAAGTGAGTGCATTTTTATATGGTTTTAATTCATTTGTGTTTTTTCTTTCGTCAACTTCTTTTACAGTTTTAATAAAGCAACGGCTCATTTTCAACCGTTCGGCATGCGAAGCCATAATATGCTCATCCGTTCTCCCCGTATATACAGGCATAAATACATTCATCACATCGGACAAACGCATTCCGGGGCGAAAATCAAAAAAAGATTTTCCATCATTTAACACCGCATTTCCCTGTATGTGGCATCGCTGGCAAACATCAAGCTGCAAATTGATAGGAAGCTTGGAAGGATTTACAATTGAGTAATCAATTTCGTTTGTAATATCAACCAACTTACCCGCCATTTTATCTTTAACATGTTTTTCCCCCGGGCCATGGCAACGCTCGCAATCAATTCCATTTTTAACAGCTTCATATTTATTTTCAGAACCTAAAACAAAATCAGGATAACCGTTATGGCAACTCATACATTCCAATCCAACCTGGCGGCTGAAGCGTGAGTTACCGCCATTTTCAAAACCGGGAGGCAAGTCCCATTGCCCCTTTTGAGTGTAAAATGTCATGGGCGCCTGGTGAAGATAACCGCTGGTGTTATATATATGTGAATTGGTATGCTGACCTGAACCCACAATGTAATTTACTGTTTCAATGCGTTTATGAACCGTATCTTTTCCTTCTAAACGAAATTCCATAAACTTTAAACTGTCGTTTTCCCAATATGCTTTGTAATAAAAATCTTTGAACTTATCATATATCAAAGCATGTTCAAACTTTGCTGAACTTCTTTTCTTAGACGCAACATCAAACGATGAGCCCATTCCTGTGTGAATAAACGTCTCATAAATATCTGCATGACATTGCCTGCATGTGTTCATTCCAACATACTTAACAGTATCACTTAAGCTTGCGTAAGCTTTATTTTCAACAACAGAAGAATTTCTATTGCTGCATTGCATGAGAAAAACAAAAATGAAAAAAAATATTAAACAGGTTATTGTTAAAGTAAAACGGCTCATACCTGCATTCGTAAATTCGAACCAATTCGTTTTTCGCTGATAGCTTTACTATTCTTCCGTTTCCGTTTCATTGATTAATTGCATAACAATTACCTGCTGCCAGTCGCCATGATTCATAATCCAGTCTTTCAAAATGCCTGCTTCTTTAAATCCTGAGGAAGAAAATAAACGGAGGCTTGCATGGTTGGTTTCAGGTATATTGCAATACAGCTGGTGAAGGTTCAACGTATTGAAAGCATAATCAATTAAAAGAGATAACGATTCTTTCGCGAAACTTTTTTTGCGTTCTGCCTGATCGCCAATTAAAATGCCCACACCGGCTCTGCGGTGCTGCGGATCAAATTCGAATAAATCAATGTAGCCGATTGTTTTTGAAGAATCGTTCAGATCAATTGCAAAACGCAATTGCCGGTTTGAATAAATATCGCTCTGGCAGGTTTTGATGTATTCCTCTAAAGTATATTTTGAAAAAGGAGAGATCGTTCCGCTTACGTTCCAGATAGTAGTATCATTTTCCCAATGATACATCAGGTCGAGATCTTTGGGTTCGATGGCGCGAAGCTTAATGGAGTTGCCTGTTAGCATAGTGACTTATAATTTCAAAAATAGAGAAATTGGTACAATGCTTTTTATTTGGCGATTTAAATATTGATTTCACCATCAAATACAAAAGCTGCCGGTCCTTCCAGGAAAATATTTTCATATCCGGAGGTTAATTTTTCAAAATGCACAACAAGTTTCCCGCCCCGGGTAATTAAAGTACAATGTAATTTATCGTTCAGCAATCCTTTATCAGCCGCAGCAAGAACTGCAGCCACAGCACCGGTACCACATGATAAAGTTTCATCTTCAACACCTCGTTCATACGTGCGGATTAGCAGCGTGTCATCTTTAAATGAAATAAAATTCACATTCACACCATTTTGACGGAAACGTTCTCCATACCTGATTTTTTTTCCCTCATCAATAATATTTAATCCATTCGGATCATCAACAAATTTTACATAATGTGGCGAGCCGGTGTCAATAAAAGTGAAGTCATCATCATGTTCAATTTTTCTCACATCATTCATTTTTAAAAAAACATTGGCGCTCATAGTTTCGGGATAATATTTTTCAATGCGAGCATGATGAACACCATCAATGGCATCAAAAGCAGTTTCGATATTGATAATTCCAAGACGTCTTGCAAAAGCAGCAATACATCTGCCCCCATTGCCACACATAGAACCGACATTTCCGTCCGCATTAAAATAGTCCATTCTGAAATCATATTTATCAGAATCGTTAAGCAGGATTAAGCCATCAGCACCTATTCCAAACCTTCGGTCACAAAGTTTTTTTACCAGAGTAAGGTTTTTGGGATCAAAAATATTTTTACGGTTATCAATAATGATAAAATCATTGCCGGTGCCGTGGTATTTGGAAAATTTAAGGTTCATTAAATCAACGGATAATTAGCAAGTATAATAAAACTTCGTGATTGGCGTTAACAAATGCAGCATGTCAGCCTGTCAAGAGTTTAACAAATTTTTAACCAACCGGTTCATATTTCATTCATAAAAGCCGACATAATTTTGTTGGCACAAATTTGGACTTTAAAGTTCTAAAATAAAATAAAGTAAAAATATGAATACATCACTCAGAAAATTCTTAGGAACATTATTAATTGCCTCTATAGGAGGTTTTGCCGGGGTTTCAATTTATAAAGCCACCGATAATAAATCCACCTACGAAAGTAAAAGCATTTCAGAAAAGCAAAAGGCTATCCCGGTAAGCTACAAAGCGGAATCGGGTTTAATGGTAACTAACTTTACTGAAGCCGCTGAAAAAACAGTTGCTTCGGTTGTTTATGTAAAAACAACCTATCCCGTTCAAAGCCGGAATAATTATTTTTTCGATCCGTTTAATAATTTCTTTTACGGAAATCCCCAAACGGCTCCGGCACCCCAGTCGTCCGGATCGGGAGTTATCATAAGTGATGACGGATATATTGTAACCAATAATCATGTTGTTAATGAAGCTGCTAAAGTTGAAGTGACGCTTGATGACAAAAGAACCTTTACAGCAAAAATTATCGGCACCGATCCTTCATCCGACCTTGCACTATTAAAAATTGACGAGGCCAATCTCCCTTTTATTCCTTACGGGAATTCAGATGATGTAAAAGTTGGTGAATGGGTTCTGGCAGTAGGAAACCCGTTTAATCTTACTTCAACGGTTACAGCGGGGATTGTAAGCGCGAAAGGAAGAAATATTCATATTCTCGACAATCAGAATTTTCCATTAGAATCGTTTATACAAACTGATGCCGCTGTAAATCCGGGCAATAGCGGAGGTGCATTGGTAAATACTAACGGAGACCTTGTAGGAATAAATTCAGCTATTGCTTCCAATACCGGAGCCTATTCAGGTTATTCGTTTGCAATCCCGGTAAACATTGTTAAAAAGGTGATGGATGATTTGCTCGAATACGGAAATGTGCAGAGAGGGTTTATAGGTGTCAGCATTCGCGATATTGATCAGCAATTAGCCAACGATAAAAATCTGAAATCATTGAAAGGTGTTTATGTACAGGCATTAACCGAAGGTGGCGCAGCGGAAACCGCAGGAATAAAATCAGGCGATGTAATTACAAAAGTTGGAGGAGTGCTGGTTTCATCCTCAACCGAATTGCAGGAGCAAGTAAGCCGATTCCGTCCCGGTGATAAAATTGCAGTTACCTTGTTACGCAATAGTGACGAGAAAGATGTAAATGTTGTACTACGCAATAACCAGGGAACTACCCGTTTGGTTAAGAATGATGAAACCGTAAATGTGTTGGGCGCAGAGTTTACCGAACCTTCGGCTGAGGAAATGGATAAGCTTGGTATAAGCGGAGGAGTGAAAATTTCGAAACTCGATGGAGGCAAATTACGAAGTGCAGGAATTAAGGAAGGATTTATAATTACAAAAGTTGATCACCAGAAAATAACTTCGACCGAAGAATTTATAAAAATCCTGAAAGCAAAAGCCAATAATGAAGGCATGCTTATAGAGGGCATTTATCCCAATGGTTTGCGTGCTTACTACGGTTTTGGATTGTAAAAAATAATTTAACCGAATATACAGGGCTGGTGAAATTTCACCAGCCTTTTTTATTTTTGAGATTTCAGATTTTCAAAAAAAAGATGCTGTAAAAGTAGCCTCCCTTATCATGCCCCATGCCAATAATAAGAAAATAAGGTTAAAAATATTTTTTTCTTTTCTATGTTTAATCAATTTTCGCTTTATATTTGAAAATCCTAATGTTCTTTAGTTTTTGCATTTGCCATTCTTAAACCCCTAACCACAAATTTATGAGGCAATTAAAAATTACAAAATCGATTACCAACCGCGAGAGCGCGTCTCTCGAAAAGTATTTACAGGAGATAGGACGAGAGGGATTAATCACTGCAGAAGAGGAAGTAAAATTAGCCAGGAAAATCCGCGAAGGCGATCAGAATGCACTGGATCGCTTAACAAAAGCAAACCTGCGTTTTGTTGTATCCGTTGCCAAGCAATACCAAAACCAGGGACTCAGCTTACCTGACCTGATCAACGAAGGAAACCTCGGACTCATCAAAGCCGCAAAACGTTTTGATGAAACCCGGGGTTTTAAATTTATATCTTATGCAGTGTGGTGGATCCGCCAATCCATATTGCAGGCACTGGCAGAGCAATCGCGAATTGTTCGCTTGCCTTTGAACCAGGTTGGTTCTCTGAATAAAATGCATAAAGCATTTTCAAAATTAGAACAGGAGTTTGAACGGGAGCCTTCGGCAGAAGAACTTTCAAAAATTCTTGAAGTGCCTATAGAAAAAATTGCCGAGTCAATGAAAGTATCAGG
>JBIOHJ010000035.1:0-25839 GCA_044448905.1 Bacteroidia bacterium
ATTTTATGATATATAAAAAAAAAATTATGATGAAAATAAATAAAACGCGTACGCTCCAAAAGGAAGAAGTTATGGAAAGAAATAACAGGCTCGACCCGAATAACAATAAAAACCTTCAGGAAAAGCCGCTGGTAAAAAAACGTGGTAAAAAAGAACATGATGATGGCTTTGAACATCGTTTGAGCAAAGAAACTGCTGTCTAAGAATTTGTTTTAATTTTTAAGCTCCACCCTTTGTATTTTCTTACAACGCACTCAGGTTTTCCTTACGTTCTTTTTTAAATTTATTCCTCGGGGCTTCATCATTTAATTCATTCATTTCATGATATGCCTTTATTAAAGGTTCGGGAAATTCGCCTTTGTATTCTATTTTATAAAATGAAAAACCGTTGTAAGGAATGACGTTCTCACCTGTAGAAATATTTATCCGGTTTTCCACTCCCTTTTCTTTAAAGTAAGAAATAAAAGCGTTTTTTCTTTCTGTATTCAACTGTTTGAATTTGGAATTGATAATATCTGAATCAATAAGCCTGGTACATTTGTCCTGTATGGTAAACAGCAGAGAGTCGTTAACCTGCTTGTTTAAATAATGGATAAACATAGAATCCTTTACAGACATTTTAGCAACCTTTTCTGAATCCTCTTCACTAAAAGATTCTTTGTTCATATTATTTGCCAACAGGAAATATTTTTTCTTGGCTTCAAAAAACAGGATGTATTCCTTTTCTTTTATTGCATACTGCTGCGGATGAACAGTAATAGATGCATCAGGATTTTCTGTGAGAAATTCTGCCATTCTTTCAATAAACTTTTCCTGGTTATCCGGAACCAGGCTCTGCCGCATCTGCCACTTAAATGTGAGTGATTTCTCAATTTCGGTTTCTATGTTTTTTACCTGTGCTCTGTACGGTGTTGTTGCGGGCTTGACAAAAATATTTTCGACTAAATCTATGAGTATATCGTGCAAATTAAATTGCGGGCTCTTTAAATTTCCGGTTATGGGAATTTCGTAATCAATAACGTTACCACGCGCACGAATAAAAGACATTATCAAAGGCATAGGAGCCCGTTCTGTATCTTTATTTTTTATTTTCTTGGTTACACGCGGGTCAACTATCACCAGGTGATTATCGCTTTGTATGATTCCGTTTCTTACATTCCATGTACCATTGAACTCAAGCGTTCCCCTGTCCAAAGGAAAAGATGTATATGATATTATGTAGGGATTAAACATGGAAACAGGTAACTTTTGAAAACGATATTGCATATCAAATTCCCCGCTGTCTTTTGGATTAATGCTTAGCCTTACAGTCGCTTCACCGTACGGCTTAATACCGGAATTAAGAGATACCTCCACGCGCTGGTTATTTTTGTCAATCGAATCTGCAATAACATAAAAAGGGTTTAAAGCCATAGAAAATTTCTCGCTTATAGAATAATCATTAAATTTTAAATCGCCATTGTAAATCGCCAGGCGGTTAATTTTATAGTCACTTCGAAAAAAATTTCTCGACATCACTTTTATGTGATTGGCAATTTCAATAACAAGGTTAAATTTAGCGGCATCTGCTTTGGCTGCTGTAATGTTGTCTCCGTTTACTCCAAAAATAGTTTGCAGGTTATCTAAATAATCATAACGTTCATATTTGAAATAAGGATGACTCAGCGAAATGGAATCGTATAAATATTTATAATTCTTGGGGCTTATTTCCTTTATAGCTAAAACCAGCTTATCAAACGAGGCATAATCATCTTTCGGATTTTTGCCAAAATGAAAATCATTAATTATAAGTAGCCCTTTTATAGTAGTATTTTCTTCATCATTAAAGTTTCCTCCTGCATTTATATTTGCATCAAGAATAGCAGAGAAGCTTCCGTAGTTGGTCAAATCTTTAAGGTATTGCTCTATAATATTTAAATCAAATTTATGAACGACAATAGCATAACGGTAATCAAGGTTTTTTAAATTGATTGTGAAATTACCTTTCACATCACCGGTTCCGGTACCTGGTAAAAAAGAAAATTGCGCGGCAGTGGTATCTGCATCCCACCGCTTACCTGTGCTTTCAATATTCACTTTTTTAATAAAGTAGCTTATCGGGATCAGCTTTTCATGATAATGGAATTCACCATCATTTATTTTCAAGCTTACAATATTAAAATGAACCGGTGCTTTGAGGGTATCGGAAGTGTCTTTGGAAGAAAATTTTTCAATAAGGTCGTTAAAATTAAAATCTTTTTTGCTTTGAATTATTATTCCGCGCGGATGATCTAATGATAATTCGGTTATTTCATAAGTTTTAGAAAGCATTTTAAGCATTGCGAAATTTACATTTAAACCATTTGCTGAAAAGAAAACGCTGTCGCTCTTTAATTCATAAATTTTAAAATCGTTGAAATGAATATAACCGGTAAACGGGTTTACATAAGCCCAGTCCATTGTAATTTTCCTTCCTGTATATTTCTCATCATACTTTTGAACTAAGTATTTTGTGATGGGGGAAATAAACAAAATAACAACCACCGCGGTGATTACAATGGTACTGATAAAAATAAGGAGTGTTTTTTTTAACTTAGACATTGCACTTTGCAAAGGTGAACCTCTCTGTGATGAGAAGCATTACACAATTTCAGAAAAAAGTTACATCATTCACACATTCCTCAGCGGAGAGGTTCTCAAGTGTACTGAGCTTTCGTGACATGCCGGGTTTTGGGTTGTACTTGATTACTTCAGACCATTGCGAAAACCTGCTAAGGGAGACCCTGAAGTGATGAAGAAATTTTAGTTAAGTGAAAGTGAGATGTATAAATTTATAACTCCGTTTGTGGCATCGGGAAAAGTATATGTTGTGCCTAAAAAAGTTCTTTCTTTACCAACATTGGTTAATCCGTGATTATACCGTACTCCCAGGCTGACTGCTTTTAAGTCTATTCCTGCTCCAATTGCTAATCCTGCTTCAAAAGTGTTGTAATCATCCGTATCGATATTTTCTTCAAAATCAAAAAAATCTATGTTGGATTCATTTTTAACCTTCCCGCTTATCAGAAATGCTGCATACGGTCCCGCATGTATATTAAAGTTTGCTGTAATATTTCCAACAAACATCAACGGTACTTCTATATAGTTTAAATGAAAGCCCGCAGTACCATTAACAAAAGTGTTATTATAAGTTATTTCCGCTCCCTTGGTGGTATAATATAATTCTGGTTGTACGGCAAAATAATCTGTGAGAGGCAGTTTGGCAAACAGACCCACATTAAATCCCGTTCTCATTTTGGTTTCTTCCACATCTTTTGTGTAAAGGCTGGAAAAATTTACCCCGCCTTTAATACCAAAACGTACCGGATTTGAATCTTGTGCTTTGGTTGAAGCATGCGCAATACAAATAAGCAGTAAGGATGTCGCGATTGTTTTAATAGAATATTTCATTTATGTTTTTTATTGAATTTGTAATTGCAAAGTTGCGCACTCCAGAAACAATTAGTATTACATCATTTTAGAAATATGTTACATGATTCACACTTTTAATTTAAAAAAATGGCTGACAATACTGACAGCATTTGTAAATTATCCGAGCGATTTAAGCCATGTAACTACCTCATCGCGTGATTTGCCTAACTTTTGCTGCAGCCTTCCTAATAACTCATCATCCTTACCTTCTTCATAACGCAAATCATTGTCGGTAAGATCAGCGTGCGCCTGTTTTACCTTTCCCTTTAATTCATTCCATTTTCCTTTTAATTCAAGTTTATCCATTGTAGTATGTTTTTTATTTTATTTTACTATTAAATAAATGTGCCATTGCCCTCGTTTTAGAAATGAATAGTTGAAAGCCAGGCAGAAGATTTCAAGTACAGAAAGATGATTACTTCAGACCATCGGGAAAACTTGCGAAGTGAGACACTTAAGGGACAAAAAAAAATTGTTTCCGGTTAATTTGAATTTGTGTGCCGGAACTGCCAGTGACAGTGACGGAATTGCACGTTGATGTGACGAAACTGTGCTTTAATCATGAATATAAATGAAAATAAACAAGATATTAAATTTGCAGGTCAGACAGGCAAGGAACCAATAAAACCACTATGCTGTATTTATCCGGAGTAGTAATAACATTTTTTCTTTTACTCTTGCTGGCTGGAAAAAAGGGCAAGTCAACAGCCGATATAATTCTTGCCTGCTGGCTTGGAGTTATTGGTTTGCATTTGTTTTTATTTTACCTTTTTATTTCCGGAAAAATATATTCGTATCCGTGGCTGCTTGGTACTCATTTTCCGATGCCCCTTATGCACGGACCTTTTCTGTATTTATATGCAGCAGCATTGACTGGAAATCTTGATATTTCAAATAAAAAATATCTTTTGCATTTTATCCCTGCAATCTTATGCTACATTTATTTAATACACTACTTTCTTCTACCTCCCGAACAAAAGGTTTTTATTGTCAGGAACCTGGGCATAGGTTATGAAAAGTTTATGCGTGTAATGGTTTTAACTATAATTATTTCCGGTATCATATATTTTACTGTAACAACACTTTTGCACAGGAAGCACAGGCGAAACATATTGAATCAATTCTCCAATACTGAAAAGATTAACCTCGACTGGATTCAATACCTCATGTATGGCATCGGGGTTATCTGGCTGTTTGTAATTTTTGGAGAGGATAAACTTATTTTCACTGCAGTTGTCTTCTTTGTTCTTTTCATGGGGTTTTTCGGAATCAGGCAGACACCGGTTTTTACGACTCATAACCGGGCAGAGAAATTGCCGTTTGATGCCCAAAAGCCAGCGGCAGCAGCAAATGAAACTGAAAATCTTTCAGCCATTGAACCTCCGGCAGAATTGAATGAGGAAAAAGGCAAATACCAAAAATCAGGATTGGATGAGTATGAGCTACAGAGTATTCATGTGCAATTGACTGATTTAATGGCCCGCGAAAAATTATATACCAACCCCGAGCTTACTTTGGGCGATACCGCGCAGCAGCTTCATATACATCCCAACTATTTGTCGCAGGTAATCAATTCGGTTACAAAAAAGAATTTTTATGATTACATCAATTCGCAGCGGGTGGAGGAATTTAACCGGATTGTTAAGGATGCAAAAAATCAAAAATTTACATTGCTTTCTTTAGCTTTTGAGTGCGGTTTTAATTCTAAAACTTCGTTCAACAGGAACTTCAGGAAGGTGACCGGTTTATCGCCTACGCAATACCTGAAACAGATAAATGTGAGTTTTGATCCTGTAAATTAAGGTTCAGATTTCAGGGAGAAGGTTCATCTTTCCTAATACCTTAAAGTTCAGCTGGATATTTAATTGTTTTTTGTGGTGCCACCTTACAAGACGGGGCGATGCCGCTTTTGCGTTGATGTTTTTTTGCATCATAATTTTTAAAACAAAAAAACAAACAATTTAAAAACAAAAAAAATGAAAAACATCAAATTAATTTTAACAGCAGTTGCAGCTTTCTGCACTGTAAATTTCGCATGGGCACATGGCCCAAATCTCCACATTAATACCAGGTGGAAAGAATGTTCATTCCAGATTGACCCATCACTTACTCAGGAAGCATGGCATCAATTTGCACATGAAGCCGGCCTTGTTACTTACTTTCGTTCACTGACTGACGCGAAACCATTGGGTGCCGGACGTTTTGAATTTTCTGTCCTTCAATGGAACACAAGGATAGACGAAACGGACGATACATGGAATAACACTTTTGTTCATCCGCATTCCGAACATTGGCTTATTGGTGGTGAAGAGCTGCCGTTTCCCGGCCTTATGTTAAGAGCCGGAGTTTCCCGCAAAGTAGATGTTGCCGCCTACTGGACCATAAGGCCCGGTGCGAATTATGGAGTTGCCGGTGCGCAGGTTCAGTACAACATTATTAATGATACTGTAAAGAATTGGGCTGTCTCAACCCGCGCCAGCGTTAATTCTTTGTACGGCCCTTCGGATTTAAACCTGTATGTAAGCGGGGTGGATTTACTGGCAAGCAAAAAGTTCGCAGTTGTTTCCGATTGGGCTTTTATTTCGCCTTATGCCGGTATCTCTTCTTACGCATCATGGGCTCATGAAAAAACAGATGCCGTTAATCTTAAGGATGAATATGTATCGGGCACACAAGGTATGGTTGGCGCTGTTGCGCAGATTTACATGGTACGTATCGGGGCCGAATACAATTTTTCCAAAGTGAATTCGTTCTCTTACAAGCTGGGGGTTAACTTTAAATTCTGACTTTCCTCTCCCAAGGGGGAGGTTTTTTGTTCCGCCAGGCCGAAAGGCCTGGCGGTTTCATTTTTGTCAGGAGGAGAATAAAAATTGTTTGCAGCGTCTCCGCGATCCCGAAGCATCGGGAGGCGGGAGACACTGAAAGAGCAAAGGTTTTTGTTTTATTACAACCTGGCAGAAGCGCAAAATGGCGCGACCTGCCAGGTGAAATCAAAACTACTTCGCAATTTTTATTACCACTCTCCTGCTTTTTGCTTTTCCTTCTTCCGTTGTGTTATCACCAATAGGGAACTTCTCGCCTAAACCAATAGCCTGCATCCGGTTTTTATCAATGCCCTTCGAAACTATGTAATCTACTGCTTCTGCTGCACGCTTTTCAGATAGCGTCTGATTAAAAGCATCGCCACCGGGTGTGCTGGTATGGCCTTCAACAATTACATTTATTCCCGGGTTATTATTCAGAAACCTAACCACATTATCGAGGTTAGCTTTATCATCATCAGTCAACCCTGCTTCTTCACGCTGGAAATAAACAACCAAATCAGGGCAACCATAGTTGCTGGCGACACCCACAGCATTCGGGCACTTATCAGTTTCATCATTTACACCATCACCATCCGTATCTGGAACAGGGCATCCGGCATATTTTGCAGTACCTGCAATGGCAGGACACTTATCAGTTTCATCATTTACACCGTCACCATCAGTATCAGGAACGGGGCATCCGGCATATTTTGCTGTACCCGCCTTGTCAGGGCATTTATCATCTTTATCCATGACACCATCACCATCACTATCCTTTGATACAGGAGCTACAGGTGCAGGCATGGTTAAAACAGGTGTTTCCTTTTTAACTTTAAAACCTATGGTGATGCCCACCTGGATGCCTGAGTTTTGCATATCACCTTTTATATCGGTTGAATTAAAAGTAATTCCGGGATTCTTGTCATTAATATTTTGAAAACCGTAAATGTATCTGCCGTACACACCAATGTTGTTGGTAATCCAGTACTCCAGTCCGGCAGTGATTGCATTATCAACTCCTTTTATTGACGGTACATTCTCCTCAGCTTCTAATTGTGTACCTATCAGGAAATCAACTTGCGGACCTATAAATACTCCCAATTTTGGAATTGGAATGAATTTAAACAAAAAGGGAAGAGAAAAATAATCGAGCGTTAATGTGGATTCGCTGGCTTCCTCCGAAGTTGTTGACTTCAATTTTGAGCCCATTGGCGAGTACAACAATTCGGTTTGAACAGCAAACTTACTGCTAAAGCCAATGTTGTAATAAATTCCACCTGCAAAACCAGGTCTGTAAGATGCCTCCATGTCAGTTAACGAGGGGTCTTTAAAAGTATTCGTTGAATAATTAAATCCGCCTTTTATTCCGAAATAGGAATCATCCCATTCACTTTGAGCATGAATTTGCGCTGCGCACACAAATAATGCCATGGTTAGTAATAGGTTTTTCATATTTTTTATTTTTTATTATTTGCTTACTCTGTTCGGTTTTCAGCTGCCCCGTTTATTTTTAACTCTCAAATTTAGCTTATTCATTACTTATCGCTTCAAGTGAGCGTTCTTCCGCCTGAGCGCTTAAAGAAGCTTTTATAAGGAGAGATTGGAATTTTCATAATTCAAACATACAAAACTGTTTGTTCAGTTGGATAATGTGCTGCGGAATTTATTTCCTGTGCGTCCGTTTGTTTACTTCAGGCCATTATGAAAACCTGCGAAGGGAGATTCTGAATGGACAATCTGTATCCTTACAGGGTAAGCCCCTGCCGTTACCTGTTTGCTTTAAGGTTTATCTCTGCCTGCAAATCGTGCTTTGCCTGAAAGGAATTTCATTGCAATCGCGACATTTCTATCCACAGAGGTTTCCTTCTTCAGGGCGCTGATATACCTTATAATTTCCTTTTGTCGTGAAGGGCTTAATTTTTTAAAAGCATCGTTTGCTTTTTTATTTTTATTCAGCGCTTTTGCAAGCTTGTGATGTATTGGAATTATTCTTTCGGCAGGGTCAAATTCAATTTGCAATGTTATGGTATCGCCAACTTTTTTCCCGCAGGCTTTAAGCATCGGAGTATTAATGTAAAGCCGCCATTTACCACTGTATTTTACAAGTGTCTGAATAAAATTGTGTCCGTCAATAGTACCCCGGACCGGCACAGGCCCTTTATCTTTTTGAGCTTGTTTGAAAATATTTGTAAGGACAGAAGAATGTAAAAGCACAAATGGATTAATCCCTATTATATCAATCTTTGCTTTGAATGTGTCCATGCTACGCGTATTGAAAGTATATTTATGTAATTCCTTGCCCTTGGCATAAAACCAACCCGACTGACCAAAGCTAATAAAACGAAAGGAAAGTTTGCAGCTTGATTTGAATTGCGGTACCGGAACTGTGCGTTGAAGTGGTGGAACTCGCACTTGAAGTAGCGGAACTGGTTTTGAAAGTCGCCTGCGCGAATTGATTCTTGCGCACATGACAATGTTTTTTTTGTTCGTTTCTTTTGCTTGTGCAAAAGAAAGAACCAAAGAAAAGCACACCACGAAAACCAACCGTAATTTTTTCTTTTCGCACAAGCTTGCGCCACATGGGCTGAAAAAATAACGGTTCGCACTTTTCGTGGACAGCCTGCGCACCGAATTCTAACTAGCTGTGTGGAAATTAAAATTATTTAGAATGTTGTTTAAACCTGACAGGGGCTGCGCGACATGCCGGGTGTTGGGATACATAATAATTGGAATCGAAAAACGTTAAGTCAAACCTCAGCAAATCTTTTATGTTAAAATATCATATCCTTGCCGCAATGCTTTTAATTTCAACCCCGGGATATTCGAAAAACCGGCATAGCAGGTATTTCCGGGTCGAAGGTTTTGCAATCAAAACTGATATTCTGTCATTGTTCGCCAGCGCCTTAAATAAAGGATCAAAAAGCTACAACCTATCGGGAGAAGTATATTTCAACAATGAATACAGCTTTAATGCAGACCTGGGAACAGAAACAGAAACCCTGCCGGGAAGTACCCTCACGCGAAGAAGATTCGGGAGCCATTTTCGGTGGTATTTTAAGCAGGACGACTGCAACTGTTCAGCCTTCTTTGCGGGAAGTTATTTCAGCTTTGTCAATACACGCCAGCATGTGGATCACAATCTCCCGCATAATAACACAGCCGGCTACAATAAATCTTCTTCAGAAGTTGGGCTTTCGGGAGGCCTCCAGGCAATATTCGCCATGCATTTCGTGATTGACCCTACAGTGCAAATCGGAATAAAATTTCCTCGCGATATTCACAACACAGAATCTATGAACTACCCTGCTGATGATAAGGAACATATTCTCCTAATCCGAATATCATTAGGAATCGGATACAGGTTTTGAAAATGAAAAGACAAAAAAGTTTTTTATGAAGATAAACCCAACAGGTGCTGCGCGACCTGCCGGGTATTGGGTAGCATTTAATTAATTAGCTAATTCGTTGCTATAATTTGCCCTCTATTGAGAATAAACAAGTTCTTGAAGTAAGTAAGTAGGTCAGGTCGTAATACAAGGCAACTACGCAAGTGATGATTTAATGCAAAGAAAACAAAAGCCAAGTGAGCAGCAGCCAAATCAGTTTCCTTACCTAATTCTAAAAATGTCCATTTAAAATTTGTTGCTTTTTCAGATGCAATGAATTCGGGAAATAGTTCAATTGGGCCCATTTGATTTTGTCCTAAGCCGGAATTAATAATTGACTTTACTATTATTCCACGATTTAGGATACACACAAGATTGGGTAAATGTTTATCATTTTCATTATTATATATGTCAGAAAGTTGTTTTGGTTTGAAGTCACCACCGTCAATAATAAAAATAAATTTGAAGATATGATTCTGGTAATGTCGTTTATCATCTGATGAAAGTGAAAGTGGGGCTCTAAAATTTAATTCAATGTCTTTTGATATATAATTAGGGCCTGCAAATTTTCTTGATAGATTATTTTGAAGTTCTTTCGTCTTATTTATAAATTTTTGAATTTGTTTTTTAGAGGAATCGTAAGTTGATTTTACCTCGCCAACGGCATACAAAGATTCAAATGGAAAATATTCAGTTCCATTTTCTGCTTTGAAAAGGATTGGTGAACCGCTATTATCTGCTATTACAATATCATATTGCCCGTTATAGTTAAGCTTCTCGTCAACAATATGGCCATGTCCAATGTAATAGTCAAGCGGTAATTTTTTCCTAATTAAGTTACGAACACTTTGCTCAACTTCATCACCTGCGGCATCAATATCGTTTGTATGATGAATTGCAATTGCTTTTTCTCTTGCTGCGATCAATCCTTCAGCTTCAAGTCTCAGAATATTATTTAGTTCAAATAATGGGCTGCTCATTTTCTTAAAAATTCAAATCCAATCCTACAAAAATATCGGAACCACATCATCAATTTCAGCACCACCCGCACCATTCACGCGGATATTCTGTCTGTATCTTCTACCGTCTATATCTTCAAAAATAAGTGTGGTGTGAAATCTGATTTCAGTCCTATTTATATTGATGGGTGTGCCCCACACAGTTGCAAATTGCCCTTTTTCTACATAACCATGTGTTGCACCCGTGACAACCGTATTATTTTTATCATCTGCATTTTCAACAGACAGTATTTTTGCGCGCCCCATACCAATATTGGTTAAATGAAGTTTAACCCTGTCACTGTGCATGGCGGTTGCATTGAATTCAGGCTTAACATCATTACGTCTTACTGTATCATCAATTTTAGAAACGAGATTTGTTCTTGCATTAATTTTTTCTTGCATTATTTCAAACGGCATTTTATCATTACCACCATTTTGACGGTAATACGTACCATCTTTTTCCAAAATAGATTTTCCTTTTAAATCCTGAAAATCCCTTGTACACTTAATGATTTTTCCAGCAGGTGCTTTCCCTACATAGAACGCTGCTAAATCATATTCATTAAGTTTAAACTTCAACCTGCCTACCAGAATATTACCTGTAAAGTAAGAATTGATATAATCTTGTATTTCTACATTATTTACATTATCAAATTCAGATATATTAATTCCAGTAATTTTTCCATCATCATTAATTCCAAATACGATATATCCACCATCTCGGTTCACAAAATTTGCCAATGTTTTAATGTACTTTGCCCTGCTTACTTTATTTTCCCATTCAAAGATTTCCTTGTATTCCAAAACTTGTGTTTCATGCTTATCATACAAATAACTAGTTCTTGCATCAAAAGGCAGCAGCTTTATTAATTGCTTTTCATTTTCATCCTTATTCATGACATCAATTTCCAATGTTGGAATTTGTATTGGCTCCGGTTCAGGCAAAGAAATATTACTGGCGGTCTGTATTTTCTTTTGAATATTGGATGCAGAATGTTGTAATCCTTTGATTATGTCTAACCATTTTTTGAATAGTAACACAACATTTGAAAAATCATCAATTGTTTCCCGGGCATAATAATTCTGTTCTTCATTGTCACCAGGTAAGAAACTTACCATGTAAGTTACTTTACCACTCTTTGCGACCCGTATCATCTTAAAATAATAACCATTTCCTTTCTTGCTACGGATTTTAATCATGGTTCCTTCATGCTGATGTTTTACAATTTCAGTTGGAAATTCAAATGAATCAACAGATTCACCATTTTCCAATATTGTGTCAATTAACCGTTCTGAATTTACACTTGAAAGTCCTGTAATCATTAAATTTATTTTTATTTCAAAAGTAATAATCCTGATAACAACCACCTCCATGTCTGTCTACTTTTGTACTTTCAGTGTCTCCCGCCATTTCGCGGGGGACGCTGAAAGAATTTTTCCAATGCAGCTTTAAAGCAATTTATTTCCATCCCCATCCAACCCATCTCATTTTTAAAACGAACAAGAACCCTTCTTTTGTTCCCCGTTTATCGTGAACTATTCACTAATGTTTTTCAGAAAATATTGTAATCCTGCTGGTTGCAAAAAAGAGGCAATGTAAAACCCGCCATTTACCATTGGATGTTGTGCTCTTCTCATTGGAAAAGGCGCTCATCAGTGTGGAAGAGGCGCTCATTAGTGTGGAAGAGACGCTCTTCAGTGTGGAAGAGGCGCTCATCAGTGTGGAAGAGATGCTTATCAATGTGGAAGAGATGCTCTTCAGTTTGGAAGAGACGCTCATCAATGTGGAAGAACACAACATCTATGTGTAAACGCAGGGCTCCGGGGAATAAATTTTTCAGCTCCATAATATTGCGGATATTTCTACATTTGAATGTGACTGTTAAAGATTATTTCTCACGGCAGGCAGGCGAGTATTTACGTTTTCGCCCTGTTTATCCTGCGGCTGTTTTTGATTATATTGTATCGTTAGCCGCTTCGCACAACCTCGCATGGGATGCGGGAACCGGCAACGGACAAGTTGCAGTTGAGCTTGCTGGACGTTTTGCGCAGGTGTATGCTACCGACATCAGCGAAAACCAGCTGAAGCACGCCATTGCGCGCGAAAATATTATTTACAAAATTGAAAACGCATCGCAATGTTCGCTCCCTGACGATTCGTTTGACCTGGTTACCGTATCGCAGGCAATACACTGGTTCGATTTCGAAACGTTTTACAGCGAGGTGAAGCGCACCCTGAAAGCGGAAGGAGCCATTGCCGTTATAGGGTACGGGCTTTTTCGCATGAATAAAAAAGTTGACGCGGTTATTGACCATTTTTACGAAACCATCCTTTCGGGATTTTGGAATGACGAGCGCAGGTACCTTGACGAAAGCTA
This sequence comes from Bacteroidia bacterium, assembly GCA_044448905.1. GTDB lineage: Bacteria > Bacteroidota > Bacteroidia > AKYH767-A > OLB10 > JBIOHJ01. Next base: position 13,020 of record JBIOHJ010000035.1, read on the forward strand.
CCGCACCATTCCATTTCCGTTTGATGAAATAACGCCTCCCGCGTTTGCCATTGAATATTATTGGGGTGTTGAGCAGGTTATGGGCTATTTAAGAAGCTGGTCGGCTGTAAATAACTACCTTAATACCCGCAAAGAAGACCCCGTTCAGCTGATAAGCAATGATTTGAAGAGTGTATTTGCTGCATCGGCAGGTAATGAACCAACCGGTGATGTGAATGTAAAGCTTAAAGCCATCATTCCTGTTTTTATGCGGGTGGGGAGGAATAAGAAATAGAATGTAGTTTAAGTACCGGAACAATCGCAAATTTTTTTTATATTTTTGGTAACGAATTCCCCGATGAAATTATTTAATGAGCAGCTTATCAAAATTATTCAATTACCTGGATGTAAATTTTATTTCAGCGGAGATGAGGGAAGTTACGCAACCATTTCGTTTTTCAGGCCTGGCAATCCCGGTAAACGCTTTTGTTCAGCTCAACCAGGGTAATTATTATATTGGTGCTGAGATGATCCCTATGATGGAAGGATCATTTTATTTCAGGCCTGCCGGTAGTATTGTGGATTCAAGCGTGGGAAAATCTGATAGTTATCTGACCTTTACAAAAGAGCAGGGATTTCCTTCAGCTGAACAGCTAAGCAAGCTTCAGAAGGTTATTAGTCCGTTTGAAGTTGTGTCGGGAAAGAAAGAGGTATATTCTTCAGTAGTTTTTGACGTGCTGGTTCATAATAGCTTTTCGCTCTTCGAAACACTTCAGCTGCCTCTTATTCCATTCCCGGCTGAAAAAGAATTTAGTACCCTTGTAAGAAGAATGTGTGAGGAAAGTTATGAGAATAAGCCGGGTAAAGAGCGCATGCTTAAAACTTTTACAGAGGAGCTCGTTATTCAAATATTACGTTACATTGCCACGCTTCCTGAATACAACAAAAATTTAGATAAAATAAATTTCCTGGCAGATAAGCGGCTCACATCAATTGTTGAATACATTAGCTCTAATATTGGCGGTGATCTGAGCAACAAACAACTGGCCGAGGTTTGTTTTCTTTCGGAAGGTTATATCGGGCAATATTTTAAGATGCTTACTGACCAAAACCTCCAGGATTTTGTTGAGCACCAACGGCTCGAATTGGCTTTACAGAAAATGAACACAACTTCTGATAGTATAGCTGAAATTGCTTTTTCGGTTGGCTTTGCCGACCCGGCTTATTTCAGCCGAAGGTTTAAAATGAAGTATAATCTGAATGCGAATACTTTTCGTAATTCCGGCAGTTCTTTTAGTTAAGCGGGAAGCATGGGTGCTTGAAGTTGGAAAGCTGAGATACCAAAATAGCTAAGCAAATAATTTAATCTTCAGATTATTCAGCTTTTCCCTGGTGACAGGCTTATTTAAAAACTCAATTACATTTTCGTACTTAAGAGCACGTTCGCGGTCAAAATCAATAAGCGAGGAAGTGAGCATTACTATTTGAGTTTTTTTTCTTATGCTTTCGGGAAGCAAGATAAAATGGTCTAAAAATTCAAACCCGTTCATTAACTGCATTTTAATATCAAGAAAAATAATATCGGGTAATTCCGCCTGATTTTTTTCATTCTGTTCCAGGAATTTCAAAGCTTTTTTACCTGATGTGAATTCGATGATTTTACCGGCAAAAGCACTGTCTTCTATTGTCTTCCTGCTGATAAAATTAACAATGCTGTTATCATCCAGTAATAGTACAGTTGGCTTCATGATGGATTAGAATTTATTGCATATTAGGAATACGAACAATAAAAGTACTTCCCTGAAACGGAATCGAATTTACTTTAATAGTTCCTTTAAGACGATTCAGAATTTCATGACAAATATACAACCCAAGCCCAGAACCCTCTGATTTCTCTGAGGCTCTTAGAAACATTTCAAAAATTTTATCAATATATTCCGGGGGTATTCCTTCGCCATTATCTTCAACTTTAATAACTCCTTCATGCTTATCCGAAGTAAAAGAAAACTTCACAAAGGGGTTCTGCTCATCCTGGCGGCTGTATTTATAAGCATTTGAAATAAGATTATTTATTATAGTATTCACTCTTAACCTGTCGGAAAAAAAGGGAGTTGAATTATTAATTGAAAGAGAAAATTTAATTTCTTTCCTGTCTGTCGTATGACTAAAATGACTTACCGCATTCTCAACCATCGCCTTTATATCCAATTGTTCAGGGATAATTTCAGTTCTTGCATTTCGTGAATAATCCAATATGTCTTTAATTGTCTCGTCCATATCGGTGATTATCTTTCTCATGATTCCATGATATTGCTGAAGCTCCTGCTTTGAATCAATATGATCCATTGATAAGTTCAGCAATCCTTCTAACGACAATAATGGCGCACGCAAATCGTGAGAAGTGCTGTAAACAAAGCGGTCGAGTTCGGAATTTATTTTTTTCAGCTCAATATTATTTTCCCTTAACTCCTCTTCAGAATTTTTTCTTTCGGTAATATCAATTGCAATTCCATCTACCCTTATAAGTTTCCCGGTTTCGTCAAGGGTAGGGGCAATTTTACTTTCTAACCATCTTATTCCTTTACCCGGGTGGTTGATCCTGAACTCAATTGACACTGAACTACCGTTGTTGAGAAAAGTCCAGGCATCATTAAATTTATGTTTATCCTCTTCAACTACTACCTGGTACCACAAATTCCCGTGCGACATAAAATCTTTTTCGGGGTAACCGAAAACTTTTTCATTTCCGGGAGAAACATAAATCATCCGGTTATTTACTATATCGGAACCCCAGAATGAATTATCAAATATATTTAATACTTTTTCGAGTTGGGTAGTAGTTGCTTTGAGTTTTTCCTGAGTTCTTTGCTCCAGCTCTTTATTTAACCGTGCTAAAGTTTCTTCAGTTTTTTTGCGGTCGGTAATATCATCTGAAATGCCAAGAAGGTAAGAGGGTAATCCATTTTTACCGGTAACAGGAATTTTCTTAGTGTGTAACCATCGTTCACCATTTGCTGTGGTTATCTTTTCCTCTTTGATGTCCAGTAATATTCCGTTCTTAATCACCTCTCGGTCTTTACTCACAAAAAAGTCGGCTTGTTCTTTTGGGAAAAAATCATAATCGTTTTTTCCAATTAAATCGTTGCGCTTATATCCTAATAATTTTTCTCCTGCAAGGTTGAAGCGAACAAACCGCAATTCCTCGGCATCTTTTACAAAAATCATATCGGGTATGTTTTCGAGAAGGGCATTGAGGAAAAAATTATTCTCTTTCAGTTCATCTTCTGCTTTTTTGCGGTCGGTAATGTCGCGGGCAATAGCATAGAGTTTCCCGGTAACCGGATCAGGGGTTGTGTTCCAGTCAAACCACAAATAACTACCATCTTTTTTGCGATAGCGATTCACAAAATTTGTGGTCAGTGCCCCGGTTTTAAGTTTTTCCATTTCCCGAAGTGTGGGACCAATATCATCGGGATGGATAAAACTTAAAAATTTGCTTTCGAACAATTCCTTTTCAGAATAACCCAATCTCTTTTCAAAGTTGGGATTAATAATTTCGAAATATCCCTGCACATTTGCAATGCATACAAAATCATTGTTGTTTGTGAAAAAATGTTTGTATTCTTTTAGCTTTTCTTCGGTGTATTGCAGATTTAATTTTTTATTGACAGAGAAAATTAAGAAGCCGACTATTAATATTAAAATAACAGAAACACCTAATACAGTGTTTATGGCAACCCGCTCATCTTTAATATAATTTTCGGTTGCGGTTATTTTGCTATGCGTTTGCCGCACAATAAACTCTGTAAGCTCTTCGACAGCATTGCTGTAGTTTAACCGGGAAATTTCCTGTACGCTTATATAATAATCAAAAGCCTTCTGTCTTTGATTTGAAGCGCTGATTTTTATTAATTCTGCACGTGTTGCCGCATTAATTTTTCTTAATGATAATACAGTATCCAGGTAAGCCTGCTCCTCTTTGGTTTTAACCAGCTTTTTATATTCAGAGAAAATAGCATCATTTGCCCGGAGGGCTTTATAAAGCTTCTTCTCTTCTTCACCCATCATCATCTCAGAATAAGCAAGCACGTGACGGAACTGCGCGCTCTGAATGGTATTAAAATTTTTTCTGAGCTGATTCATTAATTCGAGCTTGCGCGTGGATTCATCAGAGATTTCTTTATATCTCTTTATGCTTTGATTGGTAAGCTCCACTATGGGGTATATGTTGTAACCTACTGCAATACATACAAGGAGATAAATTGCTACCAGCACTCTGCCCGCAGTAAACTTTTTGAAAAAACTTAATTTCATGAGCAGGATAATTTTAGCGCACAGAGGGGAAAAGAAAACGAAGGGAAAGAAAAAAATGAGGCAAGAAAAAAGTTTTGTTTCATTCCTTCACAACTTTCCTTGTCGCACTGTATTTATCATTGATGAACGTAACAAAATAAATTCCCTGCGGGAGCGCGCTGATGTCGAGTGTTGTTTCTTCTTTAAATTGTTTTGTGAGAAGCTGCCGCCCTAAAGAATTCTGAAGCATAACGGTTGTGTTAGCTGTTTTTGCCTCAGCCTGAATGAATAATAAATTGGCTGCGGGATTGGGATAAACAGAAAATTGAGCGGCAGCAGCCAATTCCTCCGTGCCAACGGTGCTGCAGGTGCCGGGCATGTTCGCGTCCATCCATGTAACGCGGTCGATTATCCACTGCTTCGTGTTATCAATTTCTTCCTGGTATGTATTGGCAAGCGGTGCGGGATTGGGCCATACATAGGTTCCTAAAATAGCCCATTGAGTAAAATGCCGCTGCTGCGCTTCATCCAAAAGTGTTTGTATGCTGTCGATGTAATTAAAAATATAAGCGGTGTCTAGTATGGTGCTTCGTAAAGATGTCCACCGGCATTTAAGGTGGTTACGGAACTGGGTGTCGAGCATGAGACGTTTCCACCAGAACGGAACATCGGCCTGGCAGTAATCGGTAATGCGGTATGCCCAAAAAGAAGGGGAGGCGTTATTGCAATAATCGGCATTGCGCCAGGCAAGATTAAAATCCCACACGGGGCCCATTTTCAATAAGCCGCCATTGCTTCCTTTATCCTTGTAAAAAAAAGTTGACAAACGGTAACCATCTACGTTTTTACTGACTTCATTGTTTATAAAAAAATCGATGAACGAATTTTCATCGGCATAATGCCGCCACCCGATTAACGGATCGGTAAAGGTTGGCGAAGCCATTGCGTCTTCAAAGCTGTCCACATACATTTGAATATAGTTTTGTTGCTGCGCTACAATATCTGACGGCTTCGGATACACGCATTGGAAATTGATAATATTGTTCCATGGATTGACTGGATCGGGAGGATAAGACGAAGTCCAGTAGGGACCATCCACCCAGTCAACTTTTACAATATAACCCCCGGTAACATCGTCACCGGATGTATCGGCAGCAGTCATCTTGGCTATATGCACACGGTTAGAGTCGCGCTTAACGGTTTCGGTAATTTCATAAATGCCTTTATACTCACCGTTCAAAACAAGCTCGCAGAATTTTCCACGCACCGCATATTGTCCAATGTCATTTGAAAGCATGTAAGTAAGCCGGTTACGCATGCACGATTTGTCGGTATAGGGAGCATATAAAATCCAGTCATTTTCAGGAGGCATGCCGAGCAGTGAAGTATTGAGGTTGTTTCCTGCAGTATCGCGCGTTTCAAAACCATATTGTTTTTGCGGAAAGGATTGTGAACTGTGACCGCGGGTTTCAATGCCAATCATGCCGTCATAATTATTAAACGGGTCGGTAATGTAATTGCGTACACCCGGGCCGTTATCAATAATTCCCATGTGAGCGGTTATTTTCGGGTCGTTAATAATTGATTGGCCAAAAGTATTTATCACTACAATGGGGAGGCTGGAAGAATCCAAACCAAAATAACCGGCAGGGCTGTTGCTGAAAACAATCAGCCAATTGTAGAGGATTCCAAAATCCGCAAACGGATAGGTATCCTGGATATGAAGCCGCCAGATGCCGTTGGGATTCTGACCATTATTAACCACTCCAATCTGTCCCTGCGGGCGAAAATTGCCGGTAAAAGGAGGTGTGCCTTGTACAATGCTGAGTGCTGCTGTTTGATTAAAGCAGGTGTTTATATAATCATCCCCATCGCCACCATTACCCGAAGTTAAAAGCGCCTGTGTTCCATCAGGAGCGATAAGGGTAATGTCGAGGTCGCTGTCCCATGTATGGGTAAGGTTTATGCAAACGGTTTCGAGACCAAAATTTGCCGTATCAATTGTATTGGGCAAGCCGCTAACGGTAATCAGGAAATCAATGCTATTTCCGTCATCGGGAATGGTATCGCCAAGACCGCCAAAACCCTGTGCAGGCAATTGCTGAGAAAAGAAAAATAAAATGCAGGCTGGCAGAAAGTATTTTTTAAGCATCAGGGAGGGGTGAAATTAATGAGAGGTAAAGTTAGAAAATAGTTTTCGTTGGGGCTCAATTACACTTCAAAGAATGCAACCGAACCGCCAACCCATGTTTTGTTGAGGTTGTTTTTTACACCTATCATTTCGCCTCTGCTTAACCGTGCCATATTAATGACGGGCTGGGGTTTTGGCTTGCCAAGCTCCCAAATATATAATATGCGTAATTCTACTTTAACAGGATCATCGGTGGATTGAAGGACGGGTTCGTATTTTACTTTTTTCTGAAGTAAGTAATTTTCGGGATCAGTTATTTTATCAATGTCATTTTTTGCGACATGAAATTTTATGCCGCTGCCGGAGAATGAGAACAGTGGTTTTAAAACATAATTTTCCAAATCAGGAGGAATGGATTTTAATTCATTCAGAAAAAAACATTGCGGAACATATTTACTTTTTAACCGGGGCATTAAATACTTGCTGATGCGGAAAAACCAGTTGGGATGTCCTGCCCATTCCACGTTCACCTCATCGGTGAGGTTAAAATTTAATTTCAGGTCATTTCGTTTTAACAATTCATCAAAAATAACACGATTGTAAATGCGGTGAACCGGAATCTTTTTTTCATCATTTAAATAAAAAAGATTTTTTCCCTCTTTAATTATTTTGCTGATGCAAACGGATTTTATTCCAAGCATTTTTTGGGTGAGAAGAAAATCAATGTATGTGTTTTGCTTTTCGGGCTCGATTTCGAGAAGAATAACATTTTCGGGAGAATGGTCGCCTACAATATTTTTTTTAAGTAACGCAATATATTCTCCTTCATTCACATTAAATAAATGTGAGTAATTATCCGGAGCATAAAAATGCTGCTTGTATTTTTTTGCGACATAATGCTGCCAGCCGAACAGTGAAGGGAACCCCTGCAATTCGATTAGCTGCGGAATAATTTCTCCGCTCTCAGTTTTACAGATTCCAAAATCAAGAGCGAGGAATAATGTTTGCCCTGTTTCGTTGGGAACATCAAGCTGTGCGGGAATGGCTTTGGCTGTAATTTTTTTTAAATCATTTGCAGTCAGGAACGAAATGATTTCATCGCACGCGTCAAAAATTATTTTTTTAAAATCTGCAGGAACAAAAACCGGTGATTCGGCCACGCGAAACGGAATAGTATAATTAAATTCGGAATTCATCTCAGCAAGAAAAGTACGATACTTTTCTTCGGAGAACATGCTGTTGTATTTTTTCCGGATTGCGGGAATCATTTTGCAAATAAAAGCAATTGGCAATTGTTGATTTGGAATGCAGGTGTCGATGATGGGACAGATAAACACTAAACATCTTATATATTTTAATTATATCTTCAGACTCTAGTAAGTAGTTTTGGGCATGAAGAAATTTATAAGCTCATTATTATTTACTGCCACATTTTTTATTTGTGGTGGCAGTGCGTTTAGCCAGGCAGGTGTTGGCATTGGCACCGGTGGATTCGGAATAGGAATGCATGTTCCGCTTAACAGCAAGAAAGCACAGCGCAATAAAAATCTTGATAAGCAAGTTGATCAACTTAAGCACGATCTTAATCTGAATGATGAACAGGTAGTAAAAGTGCGCAGCTTACTTATTGAGAGAGAACGTTCGCACAACGGTGGTGGAAAGAACGCAATGGCGAAGGAACAATTTAACCTGCGCATGCAGGAAATACTTACTACTGAACAATACACAAAATTCAATGAGCCGAAACAGCAAAAGCGCGAAGGGAAAGAAGAAGTTAAAGATGAAAAGAAAAAAGAACCCACGCCTCCTGAAGAATGGGATGATGTTTACCGGTAATAATTACAATCTGTAAATAATCTATAAAATCACTCCATCACTGATGAGTGCATCCATCATCTCACGCTTCAGATTTAAACTGTCGTTACGGTTGAATTTGGTTGCCTTGCCATTCTTACCCTGATGGAAAATTTTTATTGTAACCTCCTGGTTATCTGACCAGAATTCATAATAAAAAGTTTTCTCCTCTATTTTTACATTGCCGTCACTAACCTTTTTTATTTCCATATCCTGATTTTTTTTAGTGCTTCTGATAATTCAAAATGATGTTCCCTAAAAACTTAAGGCAGAAAAAAAACTGATTAATTTCCTTCGATTGACAAAATAAATTTATTGCTCAGATTGAATTTGAAATGGCTTGCCTTAATCATCTCTTTTGTAATTTCATATTCATTTAAAGCCCGGGCAAAATCGCGCGCAACCGAAGAAGTATTTTTATTGATAATCAAGCGCCCTTGTTTCATTTCGAGGTTAAACTGAAACCTGGCATTTTTCTTCTGGCTTGCATTTTCAAAATCAATTTTGTCCATGCCGATCTGCTGCAATTCGTTTTTTTTCACAGCACTTTTCATTTTCATAATAATTACCGGCAGGTATTTATTCCAAACCATTTGATAAATTTTTGTATCGCTCATAGTAATGGGTGCTCTGTTAAAGTACTCTTAAAACCGGGTGCAAGTTAGCTTAAACTGTCGAAGCATGCGCAAAAAATGAATAATATATTCCGAAATAGATAGAAAATGGAATTTTTCTTAATAATTCCCTTCGGTTTTAACCTCCGGATTATGAAAAGGTTATGCCGTGATTTTTCCTTTTCCACTTTTCAAGTTCAAGATTAGCGAAAGGTAATGGCAAAACGTGGGTTCCGATTTTTTTTCTTGTTGAGTCTGAAACCTGTGCAACAAAATTTTGCATAAGCTTTGCCTCCGTTTGTTCGGGATTCATTGTTGAAATATAATGAACAAAAAGTTGGTTAAGATTTTTCAATGTTTTAATCCAGTGCCCGCCAGCATGGGGTTTGGTGTCGCCAAGCTCAGTTTTATAATATTGGAGCATACGTCTTTTAAGCCCCCCGCTGCATTCAGTCTGACCAATGTAAATAATGCTTTCATCGGGAAGCCAAAAACGGTTTAGCCGTTGTTTTAATTCAGCAACCGTTGGGTTTGGTGAACCATCAATACAAATGGTTTTTACTTTATTAATCCAAATCCGCAATTTGTTTTCATCAATAGGGGCGGCAGCAAAGTGATTTGAATTTGCATCAGGCTTTGAAGAGGTAGAAACGATATAAATACCAACCGAAGAGTTGTCAATCGGCTCACCCCAATGAATTGTACGAAGGCGGTTTGAATTAAGCCCGGCTGATTTTAAAAGTTCACAAATGGAAGTTGCCATTAAGCCATGCTGAATCAGGAAATAATAAAAATAAGGTTTTTAAATAATCACTTTTACATTTACAGCATTGTTTCCTCTTTGTCCTGCTTCAATTTCAAATGTTACCTTGTCATTCTCTTTTACAGGATTTTCAAGAGTGCTTATATGCACAAAAACACTTTCCTGAGTCTTAAGGTCTTTAATAAATCCGTAACCTTTGGAATCATTAAAAAAAGTTACGGTTCCTTGCCTGATAATATCAGCCGGGTCAACAGGCTCCTGTTTGGGAACACCAAGCTGGATATCGTCAGCTTTTATTGTTTGCTTTTTAGCCGGATCCGGAGGTGTTGATGAAATCCGCCCGAATTCATCCACATAGGCGATCATATCTTCAAATCCTTTTCCTTTATTGTTATTGGCTTTGCGTTCTTCTTTCCTTTGCTCTTTATCTTTCCTTTTGCTAAGCCTTTTCTTTTCCATATTTTTTTTGCCGGAAGTTGCGTGTGATTTTGCCATTATTTCTTTTTTAAGTTTACAGATCAGTTCACGTCAAAGGTAGTTTTTAATTTCTTACCAACTGAACATCGTTTCATTTGCTTATTATTTTCTTCAATGAAAAAAAAATTGTATGTTTGAAGGAAATGGTTTTATTTCCTGCTAAAAAAATAGTAATCTGAATTTATGAATCCAATCAAAGACCTCCAGCTTGCTGTTTTAATTGATGCCGACAATGTTCCTTATTCTAATATTAAAGAAATGTTTGAGGAGATTGCAAAATACGGAACGCCCGCTTTTAAAAGAATTTATGCCGACTGGACTAAGCCAACGGTTTCTGGATGGAAAACAGTTTTGCTTGAGAATGCAATAACTCCTGTACAGCAATACAGTTATTCGACAGGAAAAAATGCAACCGATAGCGCCATGATTATTGATGCCATGGACATTTTATATTCGGGAAAGGTAAATGGGTTTTGCATTGTTTCGAGCGACAGCGATTTTACCCGGCTTGCCATTCGCTTAAGAGAAGCAGGAATGAAAGTAATTGGCATTGGTGAAAAGAAAACGCTCACACCTTTTATTACGGCTTGCGATAAATTTATTTACCTTGAAATTCTTAAAGTCAATTCAACTTTTCCACAACGCAGGCAGGTAAATAAATCAACTAAAAACGTTGCCGTCAAACCCGCAGCTTCATTAAATAAAATTGATGATTCGTTAATCAAGCTTTTAAGTGACAGCATTGCCGACATTGCTGACGAAGATGGCTGGGCTTTTTTAGGTGAGCTTGGCAACTTTATCTTAAAAAAGAAACCCGACTTTGACCCGCGTAATTACGGTTTCGAAAAAATGCTTCCCTTAATTAAAAGTGTGGATAAATTCGAAGTGGATGAAAAGGTAACCGGAAAAGGTAACATCCGGCACGTTTACGTAAAAACAAAATAACTTAAGTCGGGTAAAATATTACCAGCGGTTATCGTCACGTTTTTTAAATTCTCTTTTTCTTTCGCCTCTTTCTTCAGCTTCATTAACTACAATGCTGCGTCCGCCAACCTGTGTGCCGTTTAATTCTTTAATGGCAGTTTTTGCCTGTTCTGCATCGGGCATTTCGACAAAGCCAAAACCTTTGCTGCGTCCCGAGTACTTATCAGAAATAATTTTAACTGAGCTTACTTCACCAAATCTTTCAAATTGTTCTTTTACTTCCTCTTCTTTAATGCTGTAAGGAAGGCTTCCTACGAAAATATTCATATTGTTTAAATTTTTAATTGATTAGGGTGCGAATGTACTCTTAAATTTTGGTTAAACGCCTGTTTTACGATTATTTATTATAATTCCTTGTAATTTACTCTACTACACAAGGAAATCAGAACTCCCGGTAAATAAGCCTTCGAAAAATTTTCCTTTGAGCCGCTATGAATCATGCGCCCATTTAACCCAGACGGCACCCCAGGTGAAGCCCCCACCAAAAGCGGAAATGATAATGTTATCACCTTTATGGAGTTGGGTTTCGTAATCGGATAAACAAAGGGGAATAGTACCGTTAGTGGTATTGCCATAACGCTGTATGTTGAGCATTACCTTTTCATCGGGCAAACCCATGCGCCTGGCAGTGGCATCAATAATGCGTTTGTTCGCCTGGTGTGGAACGAGCCATGCGATATCACCGGCAGTTAAATTATTCTTCTGGAGAATTTCGGCTGATACATCAGCCATTCCTTTAACGGCAAATTTGAAAACGGGCTGCCCGTCCTGGTAAATAAAGTGTTCACCGGCATCCACAGTATTGTGTGAAGCGGGGCGCAAGCTTCCACCGGCTTTCTGGTGAAGATACGTACGACCGCTGCCATCGGTGCGGAGAATTTCGTCCATTATGCCATAGCCATCATTGTTTGGTTCCAGTAAAACAGCGCCACCGCCATCGCCAAAAAGAATACAGGTGGAACGGTCTTTATAGTCAACGATGGATGACATTTTATCGGCACCTACCACGATAACTTTTTTGTACGTACCCGATTCGATAAATTTCGCACCGGTAGATAAACCGAAAAGGAAACCCGAGCAGGCAGCATTGAGGTCGTAGCTGAACGCATTTTTTAAACCAGTTTTGTCGCAAATAATATTCGCGGTAGCAGGAAACTGCATATCGGGGGTGGTGGTGCAACAAATTAAAAGTTCAATTTCTTCGGGTGCAATGCCGCGCTTTTTAAGAAGCCCGTTAACTGCATTCGCTCCAATATCGGAAGTAGCTTTGTCTTTATCGCGCAATATCCTGCGTTCTTTGATGCCGGTGCGCGACTGAATCCATTCATCGTTAGTGTCCACCATGGTTTCAAGGATTTTGTTAGTGAGAACAAAATCAGGAACCCAGCCATTGACGGCAGTGATAGAAGCGCGGGTGCGGGGCATGGTTGATTAAAGTTATAAAACCGCAGTTGCCGAAAGCGCATTTGCAATTTTTTCGTTCAGCTTTACTTCGGCTACTTCGTGCGTGAGCAAAATCATATTCTTAATGGCTTTTGCTTTTGAGATGCCATGTGCAATTACCACCGTTGAGTTTACACCCAGCAAAGGAGTGCCACCGTATGCTTCAAAATCGAAACGGTCGAAGTATTCATCTTTGATGCCGCGTTTTATTAAGAGTGTATGAAATGATTCAGCAAGTTTTAAAAGTACATTGCCGGTGAAACCATCGCAAACAATTACATC
>JBIOHJ010000036.1:0-25626 GCA_044448905.1 Bacteroidia bacterium
CGAGTCGGAATCCTTTTGACCGTGACGCAGTTCTGCCGATGGATGCTTTGTAATAATATTTCGAGGGATGATTTCTTTTTCGCTGTTCAAAAATTCGGCAAGGTCAAACACTTCAGTTTTGTATACATCGCCAATCACCGAAAGCCCGCCACACATATCGCCATACAACGTCCCGTAGCCCACAGCCAGTTCACTTTTGTTAGAAGTGTTCAGCAAAATATAACCAAACTTGTTTGACAAAGCCATCAGCAACGTTGCGCGTATGCGCGCCTGTATATTTTCTTCGGCAACATTAAATGGAAGGTTTTTAAATAATGGTTTTGTTGAAGAAATATATTCGTTGTAAATCTTTTCAATAGGGATAGTGTGATATTTCAAGCCGAGATTTTCGCATAGCCCGATCGAATCGGAAACCGAATGTTCCGATGAAAAAGGGGAGGGAAGAAGCACCGGGATAATATTTTCTTTACCTAATGCTTCGGCAGCAAGCACCAGCACTACTGCCGAATCAATTCCGCCCGACAAACCAAGTGTTGCCTGTTTAAAATTCATTTTTCTGAAATAATCCTTCACACCCATCACCAGAGCATCATGAATGGATTTTATTTTATTATTTCTGATTTCTGATTTCTGATTTCGAATTTTAGTTGAATCTGCAATTGACAATCCGAAATCCGCAATCAGGAAATCTTCTTCAAAACATTTCAACTCTTCAATTACATCACCTCTTTCATTCATAATCATTGAGCCGCCATCAAACAGCATTTCGGTTTGACCGCCCACATGATTCACATAAAATATCGGGAGGTGATACTTCAAGGCATTTTTCCGGAGAATAGCTTTACGAACTTCGTCATGGTTGTAAGTAAAAGGCGAGGCGGCAATGTTGATGATAAACTGTGGCGAAAATTTGATAAGTTCTTCCATCGGTGAAAAGACATAAAGCGGATCGTCCTCTTCATTCCACAAATCTTCGCAAATAGTAAGAGCTATTTTTGTTCCTTTCAGTTCAATACATTCGAACTTGCGGTTAGGTTCAAAGTAACGGTATTCATCAAACACATCGTAAGTAGGTAATAAAGTTTTATGAATAATGTTTTTAATTTTTCCGTCTTCAAGAAAATAAGCCGAATTGTAAAGATTTTTTCCTTTCAAAACAGGATTTACGCTGGGTGAACCCACAACGGCTGCTATGCCCGTACATTCAGCAGCAATTTTATCAATTGAAGATTTACATTTCGTAATAAAATCGCTGAATTCAAGAAAATCGAGGGGAGGATAACCGCAAACAGCCAGCTCAGCAAAAATTATTAAATCAACATCCTCTTTTTTGGCTTTCCGTATCGAATCAATTATTTTGGAAGTGTTATCCTCAAAATTGCCTATATGATAATTTAGCTGGGAAAGAGCAATCTTCATAGCGAAAAAATTTACAATGCAAAGGTATTGAATGTAAATAAAAAATCCCGGCTATAAAAGCAGTCGGGATAATCCATTATCTGTTAGTTGCTTTATCTCAGAACAGGACACCAATATTCAGCCCTAATGAATTTACATTAGCTTTTGAGCTACTGTCAATAACATCTGAAAAGCCATTTTTGTAAACGATTCCCACAAGCAAATTTGTATTGCCCGAAAGATTATATTCAAGTCCCAGACCTATAACAAGCGAAACGTTAATATTATTTACGTCATCTTTAACATCTACATCATCCTTAATCAATGTTTGTCCTCCTTTAAAGGTTCCCTTTGCACCAATAAGAAAACCCGGGGCTAAGCCAAATTGCCCGTAGTATCTGATAGAACCAATTTGGTTGGTTTTCATTTTTAATGTTAACGGAACATCAATATATCGGAGATTGAAATCATAATATACGAAATCAGTAATTAGGTTAGTATCAGGGGGTATCGTAAAAGGTATCTCATCTTTTGTTCTCAATTTCCCACCTTTGCTGTCAATAGTTATTCCCGTAGCGAAAGCATAATTCTCAGTAATGGCAAATTCTGTTATCAAGCCGTAATTAAAACCGAATTTCGACCCATCACCTTCAATGTCATCTGACCCGGGATGTAACCATGCCATAGAAGGTGTAACGCCAAGACCAAAATGAAGTTTCTGTGCAAATAATTGATTGTTTAGTGAAATTAAAACAACCCAAAATAATATTATCTTCTTCATGTAATTTGATTTTAATTGTGCAATGTTAAATATTTTCTGATGAATAAAACAAGTTTTCAAATTCTTCTTTCCACAGTACTGGTGTTAATTTCTTCATGCGGTGGTGAAAGAAAAAATAAAACGGACGTTTCAGGAATAACTATTCAACAGCCTTTTTTGCGGTTCGATAAAGATCTTTTTTCGTGTGGCGACAGCATAACGGCAAATGATCTGGCTGCATTAAGAAACAAATATGGAACCTTTTTCACAATATTTTGTAACCGCTTAATACGCATTCCTGCAAGTGAAGATTCATCAACTGCCGTGGCTCTTACTCATTTTATTTCTGACAGCGATGTGAAACACATTTATCATCTTACCGATTCGATTTTTTCAAATACTGATAAGATTCAAAAAGAATTACTCGATGCCTTTAAGCATTATGCCTTTTATTTTCCGCAAAAAAATATTCCTGATATTGTTACTTACATTTCAGCATTCAACTATCAGGTAATTACAACCGACAGTACCGTTGGCATTGGCCTGGATATGTACCTGGGTGCCGAAAATGAAGACATGTATGGTTCAATAGGGATACCAAAATATATGTTCCGAAAGTTTTCAAAAGAATACATTGTGAGCGATTGCATTAAAGGCTGGTTCCAGAGCGAATATGAAAACGATTCAGTAAAATCAGAATTGTTAAGCCAGATGATTTATCATGGCAAGCTTTTATATTTTACACAGATGCTCGCTCCTGCATTATCCGATACCGTTGTAATTGGCTATACAAAAGACCAACTTGCCTGGTGCATAAAAAGCGAATCAAATATTTGGGCGCATCTCATCGAAAACAATTTATTGTACAGCACCGTTATCCAGGAATACATAAAATTTATAAATGACGGACCAACTACAAACGGGCTACCGGCTGAATCTCCTGCCAAACTGGGTTCATGGTTAGGCTGGCAAATTGTAAAAGCATACGTAAAAAGTAATCCTGAAATTACTTTAGAGCAATTGCTTGATGAAAAAGATGCACAGAAAATTCTAAATGATTCAAAATATAAACCTGAAAAATGAAAATCTCTGAAATAAAATTCACAATAGGGCTTGACGAAAGAAACCATCCCGAAGCCATTCACTGGCAGGCACCGGATTCGGGCAGCGAGGGCGTTAAACCCTGCAAGTCGGTAATGATTTCGCTTTGGGATTCTTCCGATAATGGAACATTACGAATTGATTTATGGACCAAGCAAATGCCTGTTGATGAAATGCAGAGGTTTTTTTATGAAACATTTATAAGCATGGCAGATACCTATCAGCGCGCAACAGGAGAAAAAGAGGCAGCAGCCAATATTCGCGAATTTGCAACTCAATTCGGAAAAACAACAAAAGTTTTAAAATAACTTTTTTTAAAAAAAAAGCGCCCCGATATTTAGAGAACCGGGGCGCTGTACTAACCCTATATAAAAATTAACCCCTATGATTTTTTTACGAAACCTTTATTTCGCGTGATGGTTTGGGTTTTGCTTCTTCCTTTTTGGGAAGTGTAAGCGTCATTACTCCGCTTTCGTAATTTGCAGCAATGTTGTCGGCATCTACAAATTCGGGCAGATTGAATGAACGGGTAAACGAAACATACGAGAATTCTTTTCGCGTATAACGATTGTTTTTTTCGTTCACTTCATTTTTCTTTTCAGCACTTATGGACAACATATCATTATCCACGCTGATTTTGAAATCTTCTTTTTGCAATCCCGGTGCTGCCACTTCGAGCATGAAATTTTCATCATTATCAATGATGTTTACTGCTGGTGTTGATGTGCTGCGGAAATCTCTGGTCAGCATTCCGTCAAATAAATCGTTGAACATTTCTGAGAAGTACGGTATTCTATCAACGTACTTGCTCACCGGATCTTTTTTAAATTTAATAAGTGTCATAATAAACCTCCTTTTTAGTTGTGTTATTGTTTAATTGTTTTTTGCTTGTAAGCTTCACAGAACTATCAAATGTTGTTCCGTTGAATTTTTACTGAAAAATTTTCAGGAAATCAAAAATAAAAAAGACAATATTTCGTAAAGTGACAAAGATGAAAGCCAAAATGGCTGAAAATTATTTTAAACAATTGTAATTAAGCCATCTTAAAAAGCAAAAAATTTTATTGCGCAGAGTTGATGCTCACATCAGGTTTTTTCTCTTTAGAAACTTCTTTCTTCTTTTTAAAAAGATCGCCAATTTTATTAAAATCCTGGCGGTAAAAGACACCGATACCCTGAGTATAGAGAGAATTAAAATTATTTAAAAATGTATTGTTATTTGAACGGTTGAATGCTTTAAAATGAAAACGACCGTTATCGCTAACCTGCACGTCCACATTAAAATCGCCAACTATACTGCTTGTGGTTTGGGTACTTTCATTTGCACCGGTATATCCGACTACGCCATCAACGGTAACCCTGTCGTTAAAAAGTTTTGTTGAAAGTGCAACTTCAAGCTGCTCGCTGCTTATCTTATCACTGGCACGATAGTTAATTCCAATATCTACCTCATCGGTAATTTGCTGTGCCCAATTGCTTAACTGGCGTGACAATAACTCGCTTGTAGTTGCTTCAAAAGCACCGCCCGATGAACCCACAGGTGTTGCATCGGGTGGTATGGCAAATCTGTTTAAAATCAAAAGACTTAGTGTTTGCCGGTTAACTTCCTGGTCTGAATTTATAAATCTTTTGACTTGATTATCGGTTGCAGGATCAATATTAGGGATGTCAATTCTGAAAGTTATATCAGGATTCATAAGTCGATTTTTAAGATTCATATTTAAAACTACATCCGTTCTTTTCTTGAAGTTTGAAGAGGTATCCTGAAGTAAATCAAATAAACTTGCACGCAGTTTGTATTTTGCATCTAAATCAATTATCGCATCATACGGTGAGCCGTTCCATTTAATCGTACCGCCCCTCTCCACATCAAATTTTTTATTGATCACGTTTTGTAATGTAAATAAATAATCTCCTTTATTTATAGTATAATCACCATACATATTAAAGTTTCCATACCTGTCAATCACCATACGAATAGTGCCCGATCCGTTACCCCGCATAATATCACCAATTTTTTCATCAAATATTAATTCAATTTCTGCCTCAGGGGTAACTGCAAAATCAAAATCCATATTTATACCCGAAAGGTCAACAGGTTCTGCTTCAATTTTAGTTTGTAATGTATCGGGAGTTATAAAAGTAATGAAACTGCTTTCGTCCACTTCTTCCGGATTTGATAACGGAATAGAAATATGGGTTCCTTTTTCGGAAGTCAGCGTTCCGTTTATAGACAGGTCATTAAACAATCCTGAGAAATTTACAATTCCCGAAGCATATGCTTTGCCGTAAAACAATTCATTCTGAGTTTTAGAAGTATTGAGCGCAATAAATTTATCTGTTTTAATACTCAGATCAATACCAAAATCATTAAAATGAGTGTGAAAAATATTTCCATCTATAAATGCCTGGTTGCCGTCTTCATCATTTACAGCCATATTCTTAAAATAAAATCCATCTTTTTTAATTTGTATCTCATCCGAAAAACTGTATCGCGTATTCAGGTAGTCAACCAAAAAACTTCCGCGTTGAATTCGCGCAGTGCCTGACAGCTCAGGTTTTGAAGCAAGACCTTTTAAAATAAGATCAGCGGTGGCAGTACCCCGCACATCGGATGCAAATCCCGAAATGTAATGTCCAAAAGGCTGTAAGTTTGTTTTGGTTAACGAAATGGAAAAATCCAATTCATCATACGGTGACTTTATATAATATTTTCCGTTTACTACTATATTTTTGATTTCGCCTTTCGATGCGGTAGCCCGCACATTAATGACTTTTTCCGAGGTATTGTAATCAACATCAATAGATAAATTCCCGAGGGTATCGTTGAAATAACTGAAATTGGAAATAGTAAGATCAGAAGAAATGCGCGGCACTTTCAGAACCGAAGCAACGTGAATATTTCCATCGGCAACACCACCAATGCTTACATTGAATAGTTCCAAAACGCGGTTCATCACTTTAGTTTCAAAATTTTGGAGTGCTACTTTTAAAATATCATTTTCACCGGAAGATATTTTTCCAGCTATACCCATATGCTGATTATCGGAGTATAACACAAGGTTATTGATTAAGGTTCCTGTCGAATCAATAATTACCATGTTGTCATTGGCAACACTCCATTTTCTTCTTTCGAGTAAAATATCAGAAGATTGCAATCGAATGGCTGTCTTTCCATTGTCATTGAAGTTTATTTCGCCACCAATAGCAAGCCGGTCATTGACTGAATCCCTGCCCTGAAATGAAAGTTTAAACAAAGCCGAATCTTTTGCCGTTTCTGCAATTAGATTCACATTTTTTAATGAAAGGCTGTCACGAAATTTAAATTCATTTACATTTAAGGTAATTTCAAATTTATTAGCATTTGTTTTTCCATTGAGTAAAACAGCATTCCATTTCATACCGCCATATTCAATTTTTTCAGAAACCAGGTTCATCCTGAAATCATTTATAAGTGTATTGAAGTTTCCGGAAAGACTGGAGTTGTCCTGAACTTTCAGCGAAGGAAGAAATATTTCAAGTATCGGGTCAGGTTTTTTTATTTTTACATTGAAAGTGAAATCCTGCATTTCGCTTACTGTATTTATTTTTTCTTCCACACCGGGCAAATATTTTCGAAGCAGATTTTCAAACGACTTGATTACCGATGTTCGTCTGTAATCGCCACGAATATCGAGATCGGCAAATTCAGAAATGAAATGAATATGGCGGTCGTTTCCTTCAGCAACCGATTCGAGTTCGATTTCATCGGTCGAAATATTTTTTTCGTTTTCACTATACCGTAGCTTGTTCAGTTTAATAAACCCATCCATATTATCTATGGTATTTCCCTCAAAATGAAATTGAGTATTAACTGAAAGTGCAGATGTAGTATCACGTTTTATCAGATTGAGTTTTGCAAGTTTTGCATCTTTTATTTTGGCACTAAAATCAAACAGCGGAAGCTTGTGTGTAAAATCAACGGTTCCATTAAACGAAAAATTAAGATTGTCTTCTACAATAGCTAAGGCGCCATTAAATAATTTTTTTGCAATATCCGCATCGAGTGTAATATTGTGATAATTGTATTTATATAGTTCAATATTTGCAATGTTACCTTTAACTGAAGCAGTCATTTTATCAGGATTAAAATGTGTACCCTTTATATCGGCATTCAATGAAAGTTTACCTATAATTTTTTCGGCTGAGAATAATTTTCCCAAATCGAAATCATGTGTGGTAATGTGGCCGGAGTACAATGGAGTTTTTTTGAACTTGAGGTTTATGTCAGATGAAATGAACCCCAAAGCAGTATTAAAATTTCCATACGCGACAAAATCGTTATAAAATCCGGTAAATTTTCCTTTAAACTCAAGTGTAGCTAATCTTTTTACTTCAGAAGTTAACTGAACTGTTTTCTGATTTTTAAACGGAGCAACCGGTATTGTTTCAATATCTCTTGTATTGGTCACCATTTTGTCAATGACAAGGTCAATAAAAGTTTCTTCAAAATCGGGTAAACCGGTAAGAGCTACATTCCCTTTAAAAAACGTGTGCTCACCGTAGTTCAAAATAATATTCTTACCTTTAAACTGGTCAACCGTTCCGTGAAAATGGCCTGTCAGAATAATGTTCCTGTCAAAGTCGGAAAGATCAGAAGTAAAGCATGCAATATCATTTGAAGCCACTTTGCTTTGGTTAAAGTCAGCATCAAAATTTACTCGCGACAAAAAATGATCAAAGTCAGCTAAAGAATCATAACTGAATGTAAGGTTCGTATTAATGGAACTTGAGGGAGTTTGAATCTTTAATTTTTGAAACCGCATTTCATCCGGTGCGATTTTAGCATCGGCTTCAAAATGATTCAGTGCAAATCCACTCTTTTCTTTAAACGAAATATTTTTAATGGTTGTGAAAACCGAATCGCCCGAAGACTTTATGTTGCTGAAATGCGCGAATAAACTGTCTGTAAATAAATCATCAAAATCAACAGTCGAGGTTGTATCATTATAGAGGTGATCACGCAAAGAAAAAACTACATTGTCAAGTATAAAATTATCCGCAGCGATATTCCACGGATGTGAAGTGGTATCACTCTGAGATGTTGAAAAATAATCAACTATAAATTGGAAATTCAAACCGTCATCTTTTATATAACGCTGCAATTTTATTCTTGCTTTTTGCAACTCAACCGAACTGAAATTTATTTTTTCTTCCCCACGGTTAAATTCACTAATGTCAACTTTTAGTTTTTCGGCAAACAATAGCGTATCATGCTTCAGGTCTTCGACATAAATATCCCTGAGGACTAATTTTTTGATTAACTCAATGCGAACAGAGCCAATACGGATATTGGTATTCAGCTCACCGGAGATATATGATGAGATTTTATGAATCAGCAAAGTCTGAATGGCAGGAATTCTGATAAGCACACAGCAGCTCAGCACAAGAAACATCAATGCCGAAACAATTCCAATCAATATGTTAATCGCCTTTTTGATAATTTTGTTTTTAATTACACCCGAAACGAATCAAAAAATCAGAGTGGCAAGTTAGGATTTATTTTATGAAATCTTAATGATTGTATAGAGCAAAGAGCTAACAAAGTTATTCAGAGGTATTTTTTTCGTGTTAGGCAAAGGAAATGATTGAAAAAAAAATTAATATTCTTGGCATCGAATCATCCTGTGATGAAACATCAGCTGCAGTTACGCGTAACGAATATGTACTATCTAATATTATTGCCGGTCAGAAAATACACGAGTTGTATGGTGGGGTGGTTCCGGAGTTAGCGTCTAGGGCGCATCAAAAAAATATTATACCGGTTGTTGACCAGGCTTTAAAACAGGCAGGGATTCAAAAGCATGAAATAAATGCAGTAGCTTTTACCAGCGGTCCCGGACTGATAGGTTCGTTGATGGTAGGCGCATCGTTTGCCAAATCTTTTGCATTGGCATTAAACATTCCGTTGATTGAAGTTAACCACATGCAGGCCCATGTGCTGGCGCATTTTGCAAAAAAAAATAATGATAAAAATTTTAAAGCTCCTGCATTTCCTTTTCTGTGCCTTACGGTTTCGGGTGGTCATACTCAAATTGTGAGGGTGAAAGATTTTTTTGATATGGAAATTATTGGTCAGACAACTGACGATGCTGCGGGTGAAGCTTTTGATAAAATTGCTAAAATTATCGGGTTGCCTTATCCGGGTGGCCCCCTCATAGATAAATTCGCAACAGAAGGGAACCCGCTTGCTTTTAAATTTCCACATCCTAAAACACAAAAATTCGATTTCAGTTTCAGCGGACTTAAAACTTCGGTATTATATTTTATCAGAAAAGAAAAACAAAGAAATTCCAGATTCGTTGAGCATAATAAAAATGATTTATGCGCATCGGTGCAGCATACCATCGTTTCTATATTGATGGAGAAACTCAAGCTTGCTTCAGAAAAAACAGGAATCAGAGAAATTGCAATTGCGGGTGGCGTATCTGCCAACAGCGGTTTGCGGAAGGCACTTTTGAAATTAAGTGAAACGGAAGACTGGAATACATTCATTCCTCCTTTTGAATATTGTACCGACAATGCCGCCATGATTGCCGTAACCGGCTATTTCAAATACCTGAAAAAAGATTTTACTTCGCAGCAAGTATCGGCACATGCACGGTTTACAGGGTTTTAAGTAATCAAGAATTGTTGAATTATTGAATTGATGAACTATTCCTGGAAAACCAATTACCTCAATTACGCAGTTACCCTCCTAAAAAGATTGTTAAAAACTATTTCACATTTCAATTCATCAATAAGCATGAATATTTAATTTCGCCATCAATACTAAAACCAATAAATCTTTAATCATGGAATCTCAAAATCAATCACAAAACAAGGGACGAATCATTTGGATACTGCTTATTCTTTCTATTATTTTTAATATTTATCAGTGGAGAAATAAAGTTTCGGTAGTAGAAGCGTATGAAGTTAAAACCGACAGTCTGGTAACTGCGCGCGTGGATGTTGAAAAAGAACTGGCAGCTACGTATGAAGAGCTGAACCAGTACAAAGGAATTAATTCGCGCCTTGACAGCCTTCTGCTTGAAGCCAACAATAAAGTTGACGAGCAGAAAGATAAAATAGCCTCATTAATGAAGAAAGAAAAAAACTCGGCTGCGCTGAATAAAAAATTAAATGCCGAACTTGAGGAACTGAAGAAACTGCGCGATTCCTATCTTGAAAAAATTGATGAGCTTCTTGTTGAAAACGAAAATCTTAAAAAACAAAATACCGAGTTAACCAGTACAGTTGAAACTATTTCTAAAAACCTTGAAAATACTGTAAACACCGCTTCGGTTTTAAAGTCGGAGTATGTAAAGGTGAGAGCATACAAAAAACGCAGCAACGGAAAATATTCGGAAACCGCTATGGCAAAGCGAACCAACAAAATGGAAGTTTGTTTTACCGTGCTCGAAAATAAAATCGCACAGCCCGGTGAAAAAGATGTTTATTTAAGAGTGATTGAGCCCGGTGGCAAAACTATGGGGGGACGAGGAGAAGGTTCCAGTACATTTAAGATGAAAGGAAGCAACGAAGAAATCATGTATAGTAATTCTGCAAAGATTACTTTCGATGGACAAAAACAGGATGTATGTTTGAACTGGGAAGAAAAGGAGCGCATTTTTACTCCGGGAACCTATGTGCTTGAAATGTATGTTGACGGTAATTTAAGCTCCGCAGCATCATATGTTTTGAAATAATCCGGTTAAACCCCCGATAACCCGTCCGTCAGCTGACGGACGGGTTTATTTTTAGTCAAAAATTTTTTATACATTTGTTCTTTCCATCAACAGTCAAAAATTAATGAATAAACAAACCGGTTTTCACCAATCATTCGGACCAGAGCCGCATCGCTCTCGTACTAAAGAAATTATTGCGCAACATCCCGAAGTGCGTAATCTTATTGGCAGAAATCCTTTTACCATCATAGCTTTATTGGGAATGACAGCCGGAATAACTTTTATTTCTTATTTGGTAAAAGATAGCGCATGGTGGGTTATTTTATTGGTTTCATATTTAGTGGGCGCATTTTTTAATCATGCACTTTTTGTGATGATTCATGAGTGCTGCCATAATTTACTTTTTAAGAGAAAATGGATGAATACGGTTGCCGGTATTATCGCCAATCTTCCGCACGTGCTGCCAAGCAGCGTAATGTTTTCGCGTTACCACTTAAAGCATCACTCGTTCCAAGGCATTCATGAGTTGGATGGTGATATTCCTGATTTCTGGGAAGCGCGCATGATAAATAATTCTTTTTTTGGAAAAGCGTTGTGGCTGCTTTTGTACCCCGTTTTTCAGTCTGTCCGTATCTTTCGTTTAAAAGAAATAAAACCGGTTGACGGTTGGCTGGTTCTGAACTGGGTTATGCAAATTGTTTATGATGTTGCCATTGTTTATTTTTTCGGATGGGGAGCATTTGCATTTCTTACGCTTAGTTTTTTCTTTTCCGTAGGATTACATCCTCTTGGAGCGCGATGGGTGCAGGAACATTACTTAACGCTGGATGAAAACCAGGAAACATACAGCTACTACGGACCTTTAAATACGCTTGCCTTTAATGTGGGCTATCATAACGAGCATCACGATTTTCCATCCATTCCCTGGAATAAACTGCCGCTGCTTAAAAAAACAGCTTCGTCTTATTACGATTCGTTACATTCTCACAATTCGTGGTTTAAGCTTTTTTTTCGTTTTCTTTTCGATAAAAATATTTCGCTATTTTCGCGCACCACTCGTATGGACAGGGGTAAGGTTGCTTTAACCGATGTTTCGAAACCCGATGAGGAGATTTTTGCGGAGCAGGTTGCCTGAGCCTTAAAGAAAAGATTTTAAATAGCTTTTATTATATTTAACTTTGCCTCTGAGGTTTTACGATTATTGTTTTTTGAACTTATGCAATCATATAAGATAATATTATTCATTATTTATTGTTTGACACTAGACCCTCATGCGTTTAGTCAGAATATTCCCGAACTGGATGCTATGTTTTGCGGTAAAAAAGGAGAAAGTGGGCCTTCTGGCGGAGCTTATACTTTGGAAGAACTTCAGAATTGCGATTTCAAAATAATTCCTCTCGATACATCTTTTACTGTTACTGAATTTCGGTTAACCCTGGTTGAAAAAGGAAAAGAAATAATAGAAAAGAAAATAAACGGAAATAAAATTCCGCATTCTTTCAGAGAACAAATTCTAATACCAACTAAAAAAGCAATTTATCTTGAATTGATTAAAGCTGAAAGTGCTCAAGGGCAAGAGGTAAAAATAAAACCTATTGCAGTTAGAATCAATGAAACAAATCCCTAAGGAGTTTAGAACTCCTTAGGGGGTAAAAATCATAAAACAATAAACTCTTTTAATTAATTACTGCGTGGTGTTTCATAACTAAAAATATTGATTCAATATAGAGTCATATCTCATAAACACTATAATTTTCATCATCAAATACTTTATGGTAGGGTAGTTTTTCTGAAAGCGTATGCTTATTAATGAATAAAAACCTGCACCCTTTTTCTTTTAATTCTGCTATTTTTTCCTTTTTTAGGAAATCATCAGTTTCCAGGCTCCATCCCTTTCTATGAGAAAAATAAATCTCTTGGGGATTTAATCCACCGTTAATAGCTATTTTATCATTCTTATCAGTAATATTTTCTGCAATTAATTCCAGCTTGGTTTTGTATAATTCTTTCTTGTTTAAATGGAAATCGTGATGTTGGTTTAAAACAGCTTCCATAACTAATATATAAATGATGTAGAAAAAATTTTTGTGAAATTTATTGTTCAGTTCATACAACCCATAACCCGCAATCAAAGACATTACTGGTACGAAAGGAATAATATAGTAATTGTGAGTTGGAAAAATATTTCCTGATTTTATTATGAAATAAAGAAAAGGCAGTAAGGAAAAAATAAATATCAACAACAGCTGCCTGTTTGATTTAATAAAGATAAATAAAAATCCAACGAGGAAAACTATAAATGATATGTAAGAATTAAATGACGCAAAATAGAATTGATGTAGTGTATCTTTCCACAAACAAATTATTTGACTCAAGCCGTCAGCAAAAGAAAAAGGAAAGTATAACTGGTTTTTAAACGAAGCAAGCAGATATGGTTGCCAATAAAAGTACCATGATGCAACAATACTTAGTGAGCATGCGGCTCCTGCCGATAATAAAACTTTAAATTTAACTGTGTAATCTTTGTTAAATAAGAACAGTAACATTGGCCCCATTAAAATAACAGAAGGCATTTTACTTAATCCCCCTATAGCTGTTAATATGATAAACAAAGCCCAATATAACATGCGTTGCTTTTCAGAAAACTTAACACCAAAATAAATTCCGCTTATCACTATTGAAGCGCTGAAAGTGTCGGGCATGATCTTTCTTGAAAAAGAAAACCAAATTGAACAAAGCAATATTAAAACTGAATTGAAAGCAATTTTTTCCCCAAAATATTTTTGAATAATTAATCCGAAAAAAAAAATTCCCAAAGAAGAAACAATAAGATTAATGAGCCGTCCATACCAATGATCATAGCCGAAAATTTTGCTGACAAAAAAAATCACATAACTAAATACCGGGCATTCACCAGCAACTATACCCAGGTTTTGACCGGCATAATCTATGCGTGGATATAATATATTATTATCTGCTTCAAGAAAATTTCTTGCAATCATTGCGGTAAAGCATTGCCGCCAGTTATGACTAATTTCTATCGGTGGATTTTGAATACCATAAAACCTGATTATAAAGAAAAATACAATCCAAAATAAAAATTGGTTTGTGTATTTGTAAATTATATATTTTATCTTACTTCGTGCCTTCAAGATTAATCTTAATTAAAACCTGTATTCTTTTAATCAGCCTATTCATGAAACCTCTGAAAAAAACTAAAACTATAAATATTCTCTCAAAAGAGGAAGCTGCACGATTTACAATTAGCTTATCATCTCAACATAAAGAATTTGTTTTGTATAAACTTTAGAAGAAATAAGATTACAGTAAATAAATTTGTAATGCAACAAAAGGTAAAATAAAAAAGATTTGCAAAAATTAAACTCTGAATTAAACATCCTCCTCCACCAATTTCCTTTCTCCTTTTTCAACTACAATTTTAAAATCAATTGCATTTTTCACCTTTTCATTAAGCAAGGCATGGTGCAAAACTTCAATCATTTCATTTACATAATGAAACTTTAAACCTTTCAGGTATTCGGGTTTAATTTCTTCGATGTCTTTTTTATTATCAATGCTCAAAAGAATTTCTTCGATACCCGCGCGCTTGGCTGCGAGAATTTTTTCTTTAATGCCGCCAACGGGAAGGACTTTTCCGCGCAAAGTTATTTCACCGGTCATGGCAAGTTTCTTTTTCACCTTGCGCTGCGTAAATGCCGAAGCGAGCGAAGTCAGCATGGTAATGCCGGCACTGGGCCCGTCTTTAGGAGTGGCGCCCTCGGGAACGTGTAAATTAATATCCCACCTGTCGAAAACACGGTAATCAATTTTTAATTCATCAGAATGCGCCTTTAAATAAGCCAGTGCAATAACTGCAGATTCTTTCATCACCTCGCCTAAGTTACCCGTTAGTGTAAGCTTGCCTTTGCCTTTGTTCAGGCTCGTCTCAATAAACAGGATGTCACCACCAACGGGTGTCCATGCCAGACCGGTAACCACACCTGCGTGTTTGTTTTCGAGGAAACGGTCGCGTATAAATTTAGGGGCACCCAGGATTTTATACAATTGTTCCTTGTTTATTTTAGTCTGGTACTTCTCATTTTCAGCTACTGATTTTGCCAGTGAGCGGATTACCGAAGCAATATTGCGTTCCAAATTCCGTACTCCCGATTCGCTTGTAAATTCATCAATAATAATTTCTAAAATTTCGGGAGTAAACTGCACATGCGATTTTTTCATTCCGTGCGCTTCGAGCTGTTTCGGGATAAGATGTTTAATTGCAATCTGAATTTTTTCTTCGATGGTGTAACCGCTTATTTCAATTACTTCCATGCGGTCGCGTAATGCGGATTGCACAGTGCTTAACGTGTTCGCTGTTGCGATGAACAACACATTGCTCAAATCATATTCTGTTTCAACAAAGTTGTCATAAAACGCGTTGTTCTGTTCAGGGTCTAAAACTTCGAGCAATGCTGACGAAGGGTCGCCATGAAAATCATTGGTCAGTTTGTCAATCTCATCTAAAACAAAAACCGGGTTTGATGATTTTGCTTTTTTTATGTTCTGAATGATTCTTCCGGGCATTGCGCCAATATATGTTTTGCGGTGACCACGAATTTCGGCTTCATCACGCAACCCACCCAGCGATATACGAATGTATTTACGGCCTAACGCTTTGGCTACCGATTTTCCCAACGAAGTTTTCCCTACTCCGGGAGGGCCGTATAAGCACATGATTGGCGATTTCATGTTGCCTTTCAGTTTCAGCACAGCAAGATATTCGAGAATACGGTTCTTAACTTTCTCCAGCCCAAAATGGTCGTCATCTAAAATTTTCTGCGCACGTTTCAAATCAAAATTATCTGCAGTAAATTCATTCCATGGCAATTCGAGAAGCAGTTCGAGATAATTTAACGTAACAGAATATTCGGCAGCCACCGGGTTTATTCTTCCAATACGCTCTAATTCCTTTTTGAAAAGTTCGGCAACCTCTTTATTCCATTTTTTCTTTTCGCCACGCAAACGCATTTCCTTTATTTCTTTATCCTGCGATGAGCCGCCCAACTCTTCCTGAATAGTTTTTAATTGCTGGTTTAAAAAATATTCACGCTGCTGTTTGTCAATATCTCCCTTCACTTTGCTTTGAATTTGGTTCTTCAATTCAAGCATCTGCAATTCTTTGGTCAGATGTTCCAAAACTTTTGTTGCGCGCGCTTTCACATCAACCATCTCAAGCATTTCCTGTTTCTTCAACACATCGGCATTCATGTTTGAAGAAATAAAATTGATGAGGAATGATGGACTTTCAATATTCCGTATAGCGAATGCAGCTTCGGATGGAATATTTGGCGACTGCTGAATAATCTGCATCGAAATATCTTTGAGTGAATCAACCACAGCAAGAAATTCTTTTTCGGTTTTTTGCGGCTTAATATCAGCGAGTGGTGAAATTTTAGCTTTGATGTACGGTTCATTCTGCACCATTTCAATCATGGAGAATCTACGCTTTCCCTGGATGATTACCGTTGTATTTCCATCGGGCATTCGCAGCATTTTCAGGATAAATGCAACGGTGCCTATTTTATTCAGGTCATCAAAGTTGGGATCTTCGATAGCCACATCTTTTTGCGAAACCACACCAATCACCTTGGTGCCTTTGTATGCATCTTTAATAAGATTAATGGATTTATCCCTTCCGACTGTAATCGGAATAACCACGCCCGGAAATAAAACTGTATTCCGTAATGGCAATATTGACAGGATGTCGGGAATTTTTTCAGAGTTAATCTGTTCTTCGTCTTCGGTGGACAAAAGGGGAATTAAATCCGGTTCATCGTCTGCAATACCTGTAAATCCTAAATTTTCTAATTTCTCGTTTGGGTCGAACATGTTTTTTATTACGTCAATTTGACAGAAAAGTCAGTTAAAATTAGTGAATTGCTCCTAAGTCAATAGTTATGCCATTTGAGAGTTTTCAGTTTTCAGTATTCAGTTTGGAAGGCAACTTTAAACTCATTTCATCTCATACAAATACTTCAATACATCAATTTCTTTTTTTCCGAACTTCATATTTCTTCTTTTGTAAACTGCGGTTGCCAGTTCAACGGCCTTATCAAAATTAAATTTTTCAAATCCTTTTGCTCCTCCCCACGAAAATGACGGAATAAATTTAGGCGGGAAATCGCCACCAAAAATATTT
Organism: Bacteroidia bacterium; assembly: GCA_044448905.1. GTDB lineage: Bacteria > Bacteroidota > Bacteroidia > AKYH767-A > OLB10 > JBIOHJ01. The sequence continues at coordinate 17,165 of JBIOHJ010000036.1, forward strand.
GAACTAACTCCAATAATGGTTCCTGTATTAAACATGGTATTGATGCCGCATTTAGAATGGTCAGCCATAAAGATTCCGCAGAACTGCAAACCGGTATTTACAAAATCTTCTTTTTCATAACTCCACACTTTCACATCTGAATAATTATTTTTCAGATTAGAATTATTGGTATCAGCGCCAAGATTGCACCATTCTCCAATTACTGAATTGCCGAGAAATCCATCATGCGCTTTATTTGAATAACCGAAAATCACAGAGTTGATTACTTCGCCTCCGACTTTTGAATACGGACCAATTGTAGTAGCGCCATAAATTTTTGCTCCCATTTTTAATGTTGCATGTTCACATAATGCAAACGGCCCGCGTATTATGCTGCCTTCCATTATTTCGGCTCCTTCACCAATATAAACAGGCCCTGCTGTGGCATTGATGATGGAATGTTCAGCCTTAACGCCACGTTCAATAAAAATATTTTGTTGCCCCGAAATTTTATTTGTCGCGCTAAGCTTTGCTGATTTTCTCCCCTTTGTTATTAAATCAAAATCATCTTTTATGGCTTGCTCATTTTTCAGAAAAATATCCCATGTATTTTCAACCATCACTACATCACCGGTAAAACGAATAGTTTTAAAACCAGCAAACTTTTCAGGTAGCTCAGAAAAATTCAGCTGAACTTTTGAAATACAGGCGGCAATTATTTTATTCCTGTAAACAATTTGCTGCGATGGCTTCAGAGATTTAATCTGCGCAACAAGGTTCTTACCGGGCAAAACAGAGGCATTAATGCAAATGTTCTGTTTGTCTTTCTTAAGCGGAAATTTTCCGGAAAGATATTTTTCAGTGAGGTAAGAAGTGCCGGCACCTAAATGTTTTTTCCACTTTTCCCGGATGGTTAAAATCCCGATGCGTATTTCGGCTACAGGGCGCGTTAAAGTAAAAGGCTTTAAATTATCGCGGTTAAAATCGCAAAGAATAAAATTCATAGTTTAATTTAAAGCACTAATGTAAAGCATTTCGGAAAAACACACCTGCAAAAAAATCCTCCGCATTTCTGCGGAGGACGCTTTTAAATTGTAATTGCCATGAAGGCTTATTTTTTTTCTTCTTCTTTCTTTTCTTCTGCCGGCTTGGCTTTAACAGCTTGCTTTTTAGCAAAACGGCTGTTGAATTTATCCACCCGGCCTGCAGTGTCAATCAGCTTCATTTTGCCGGTGTAATAAGGGTGCGATGCCTGCGAAATTTCGAGCTTTATCAAAGGGTATTCTTTACCGTCTTCCCATGTTATTTTATCCTTGGTATCTGCACACGAACGGCTTAAAAATGCAAAATCGCATGAAATGTCTTTAAAAACTACCATCCGGTAATTCTTGGGGTGAATATCTGCTTTCATTTTATTTTTTATTAAAGGGATGCAAATGTAACCATATTTTTGAAAGTGGCAAGAGGGTAAAATGGATATTTATTTTACAGACAGGGCAATAAAAGCATGCTTTTACTGTTGTATTTGATGTTCATACCTTTGTCCGGTTAATTATGAAAATCATATCGCGTATTTTACTATTTTCTGTACTTGTTTATTCCATTTCGTCCTGTAAAAAGGAAGACGATTTTCTTAATGATTCATCCGTTAAGCTTACTTTTTCGGAAGATACCATCCTGTTCGATACAGTTTTTACCACCATCGGCTCAACCACGGGCTATCTTTTGGTTTATAATAATGAAGGCAAAGCGATAAAAATTTCTTCCATTCGTCTGGCAAAAGGAAATGCTTCAAGCTACCGTTTGAATGTTGACGGTTCGCCCGGAAAATCATTTGCCGATATTGAAATAGGCGCTAACGACAGCATCTGGATTTTTGTTGAAGTTACAGTTGACCCGAACAATCAGAACACTCCTTTTTTAATTACTGATTCCATTTTATTTGAAACAAACGGAAACCTGCAGGATGTTGATTTGGTTGCTTACGGGCAGAATGCAACTTTCATAACTCCCACGTATAACTTAGGAACCATTCAATACTCCATTATTCCGTGTAACGGTAATGTTGCAACATGGAATAGCACCTTGCCTTATGTAATTTATGGCTATGCAGTTGTTGACTCTGCCTGTAAATTAATAATCGAAGCAGGAACCAAAATTTATTTTTATCAGAATTCAGGTTTGTGGGTGTACCGGTATGGGCTGCTTAAAGTTTACGGAACATTGGAGAACCCGGTAACTTTCCAGGGAACAAGGCTCGAGCAATCGTATGCCGAAATTCCCGGGCAATGGGACCGCATATGGATTAATGAAGGCCCCGGCCCTGATTCCAATGAAATTAATTACGCCATAATTAAAAACGGCTTTATCGGTTTGCAACCTGAAGATTTGCCCCCAGTGATTGGCGAAAATAATCAAACACTTGTTGTTAAAAATACCATCATAAAAAACATGAGCGGGTTTGGAATTCTTGCGCGCGATTACACCATTAATGCATATAACACAATTGTCGCAAATTGCGGATTATTTAATGCATATCTCTCTATTGGCGGAACCTACGACTTTAACCAATGCACCTTTGCAAATTACTGGAGTGAAGGTCAGCGCGGCACCCCCGCTGTGTACATCAACAATTATTATTATGACGGCACATCAAATATTGCGGTTCCGCTTAATAAAGCCGATTTTAAGAACAGCATTGTTTATGGCAACATTGATAACGAAATACAGGCTGATATTATTTCGGGAGCTGCCGGTAATTATAAGTTCAGCTATTGCTTGCTTAAGACGGATACTTCCGTACATGTTTCCGACCTCACTCATTTTGATAATGTTTTCACCAACGAAAATCCCGATTTTGAAGATCCTTCCAAAAATAATTATGAACTGCAAGCGGGTTCTTTTGCAATTGATAAAGGTAACTCTTCTTTTATTATTCCGACCATCACCGATAAAGACATTAAAGGAAAAGACCGCACCATGTCTCCCGATTTAGGAGCTTACGAGAAGCAGTGATTTAGCTTCTGTTATTACATTTGCGTTAAGTTCATAAATTTATGTCCATCCTGAAATCTGCTTTTTTTATCCTGTTTTTTATTTATTCGTTTCATGTAAAAGCGCAAACCGCGCAGCAGGTTATTTCAAAATACATCGAATTTACAGGAGGAGAGAAACAATGGAAAACCGTCAGATCAATTAAAACTTCGGGAATATATAATTACGGGGGCAAGCTGTTCCCTTTCACTTCGTATTCAAAAGCTCCCGACTTGTACAAAGTGATGGTGTCATTGAACGAAAAATATTTCGCGCAAGCTTATGACGGAAAGCAGGGCTGGAAGATTGATGCTTTCAATAATGAAACAAAACCAACTTTTCTTTCCGGTAAGTATGCTCTTGCAATGATGAACGAAGCGGATGTCGAATTAGAAAGTGCTTTTATTAATTACCGCAAAAAAGGGCACGAGGCAATCCTCGAAGGAAAAGATACTGTGGATTCAAAAACATGTTTCAGGATAAAATTTATCCGGAAAGACGGTGATACTACAACTTACTTTTTCAACTCTGAAAATTTTGAACTGGTTATGAAAAGCGCTGTATCTAAAAATACAGAAATGAATAACGCTGTGCTTGACACGTACTATAGCGATTACCGTGAAATAAATGGCGTAAAATTTCCCTTCAGTTCAATCAGCAAACTGAAAGAACAAACTATACTTGCCATCACCATAGAAAAAATAGAAATAAATGTGGATATTCCCGATAAAGAATTTCAACCATGAATAAAAAAAACTATTTCACGCTGTTGATTATGCTAAGCTCACTATTAGCATGGAGTCAAAACACAACTACCCTTTCAGGAAAAATTACTGATGCAAAATCAACAGCCGTCAGCAAAGCATCAGTGTATTTATTAAATACAAATTTTGGCGTTTCCACCGAGGAACAGGGAGATTTTTCCATCGGTAATATCCCTGCTGGAAAATATACTGTGCAGGCATCAGCTGTAGGGTATGCAACGATTACGAAGAATATAGTGCTTACAGCTGCCAAAACTGAAGCATTAAATATTCAGTTAAATGCATCATCAAGACAATTGGATGAGGTAGTGGTGTCGGCACAAAAAAAAGAAGAGTCGCTTCAAAACATTCCCGTCAGCATTACCGCCATTTCATCTAAGCAGGTGCAGGAATTCAGGTTGTGGGACAGTAAAGAAATTACTGCCATAGTCCCCAACCTGTATGCTGCTGATCCGGGTGATGGCAGGAACGTTATTTCTATTCGTGGAATTACCACTACGTCTTACGATCCTGCCGTGGCGACTTATATAGATGGAGTAAATCAATTCGGATTGGATAGTTATATAGCTGAGCTTTCAGATGTAGAGAGAATCGAAGTATTAAAAGGGCCGCAGGGTACTTTATATGGCAGAAATGCGATGGGAGGAGTGATTAATATTATTACCAAAAAGCCAACCAATACTATGAGCGGCTTTGCTGAAATCAGCATGGGTAATTTCAACCGGCAGCGTTACACGGGCGGATTGCGGGTACCATTAATTAAAAACAAACTCTTTTTTGGCGTTTCAGGTGTGTATGACTCTCGTGATGGATTTTATACCAACGAGTTCAACAATTCTTCTTTCGATAAGCAATACAGCATCACTGGTAATTATTACCTGAAATATATTGCCAATTCAAAATGGGCTGTTACATTGAATGCAAAACATCACAACAGCCGGAATGAGGGAACTTTTCCGTTGGTGATTCCTGACCTCACTCTCTTTAATGAAACTCCTGTGGACCCTTTTGTCTTAAATCAAAATGCAATCACAAAAATGGTTGACGATATAGTTAATGGTTCTTTATCCGTTAATTATTACGGAACAGGGTTTAATTTTACTTCGCAAACAGCGTATCAGTCTGACCACCGTTATTATACAAATCCTATTGACGGTGATTTTTCACCTGCTGATATTGTAAGCATCAACAACAATTATGACGGATGGAATAAAGTGCAGGTGGTTACACAGGAATTTAAGTTCACTTCTCCCACGTCTTCTTCTTCACCGTTTTCATGGACAGCCGGAAGCTATTTGTTTTACCAGGATAATCCCGTTAAGCAAGCCACGCGATTTGGTGCAGATGCTGCATTCTTTGGCGCTCCTCCGAATACCGCTAGTATCACCACTACAAAAGGCAAAAGCTATGGAGTGGCTGTTTACGGACAGGCAACCTATGCCATCACTCACCGGTTAGATGTCATTGCCGGTTTGCGTTTTGATTATGAAAAGAAAAAATATTCTGTGCTCGGAGAATTCCAGGCGGATCCTGATCCCAATCCTTTTGTCACGCTTCCTGATACCAGTGCTGATGCAAGTTTCAATGCTCTTTCTCCGAAAGCCGCCTTATCATACCATCTCGTGAAAACAACTAATCTCTTTGCTGCATATAGCCGTGGTTATCGCACCGGTGGATTTACACAGTTAGGCTCCGATCCTTCGCAACCACCATTGTACCCGTACAAGCCTGAGTACAGTAATAATGTGGAGTTGGGAATTAAAAATAATTTGTTTGCTAACCGTTTGCGTTTGAATGTTACCGGTTTTATAACGTTTGTGACCGATGCGCAGGTGCCCACACTTGTTTTGCCCGATGCAATTACTGTCACGCGCAATGCAGGGGAATTAGAAAGCAAAGGCGTGGAAGCCGAAGCTGCCGTTACACCGATAAAAGGATTGGAAGCAATCTACAGCATTGGTTACACACAGGCTGAATACACGAAGCTGAATTTACCGCAAGACGGAGTTGAAGTTAACCTGGAAGGAAACAAACAAATATTCACGCCCGACATCACCTCCATGCTCGCCCTGCAATACAGTTATGACCTCGGCACAAAGCAGCAATTAAAAATTGTAGTGCGCGGTGAGTGGATCTATTTAGGAAAACAATACTTCGACCTTGCAAACAACATTTCACAAAAGCCTTATAACTTATTGAACACACGTTGTGGAATTGCCGCAAAAAATTTTGAGCTCATGTTCTGGGGAAGGAACCTCGAAGACACACAATATATTTCTTACGCGTATGATTTTGGCGCGGTGCATTCAGGAAACCCTAAAACGTATGGGGTAATGCTGACAGGAAAATTTTGAATTGCTTAATCCTGGTCTGTTACCTGCTTATCACAAATTTTGCCGTAACATATCCCTGGTCGGTTTTAATGCGGAGAAAATAAATTCCGTCTGAAAGTTCTTTAAGATTCAATTGAAAAATATTTTTTCCAATCTTAGTTTCAACCGGGCTTTGATAACAACCCTGTCCGAATAAATTCAAAATTTTAATTTCAGATTTCAGGTTTTTCATTGAAGTGAATTCAAGGGAAAATTTTCCATTGGAAGGATTAGGGTTAATTTTAATATCCCTGAGTAATTCATTTTCCCGGATCGATACGCATGCATCAACAGCAATCACTTTATAGGTTGTTGCAGTGCATCCGCTTAAAGCAACATAGGAATATGTTATCTTATGAGAACCCGCCCCGGCAGCAATAGGGTCAAATGTGGAACCTGTTATGCCATTGCCGGAAAATATACCTCCTGCCGGTGTGCCCGTAAGCGTTAGCGGGCCCTGGTTAATACACATAAAAGAAGGAAGGCCTGTAAAGCTCACCGGTGGGGCGCTTAGCATTGAAACGTAAACCGAATCGGAAGTGGCATTGCATCCGTTCGGAGCTAAAACGTACACATAATAGTTTCCGCTTTGAGTGACAATAAGTGTGTTATTCGATGAAGCCTGCACACCAACTCCGTCCCTGTACCACGCGTAAAAAAATCCACTGCCTGACGGTGTGGAGAGTACGAGCGAATCACCGCAATAACTTATAGTGTCCTGTGTTGATATAAAAGCAGCTGGTGTGCAATCATTGTAAGTAAGCTTATAGATAATGCCTGTTGAATTTCCTGCAATGTATAGTTCACCGTTTAAATCCTCACCGAAAGCACCGAAATCATTATTATTAAAATTTCCTTCGAATGTGGTATCCCATCCTGCTGTCGCGTTGGGAAAAACCGATGTAATATAACCGCTGCAGTAATCCGCTAAAAAGTATTTACCAAACATGGCTCCGTATTTTGCTCCCCTGTAAACATATCCTCCGGTCACAGAGCAGTTGCCATTTGCATGCCCGTAAGCATAAACCGGGAAAGTATAATTTGAGATGGGACCGCACCCGGCTGTATTGTAAGTAGAATTGCCTTCATAGCAGCGCCACCCGTAATTTTCACCTCCGGCATCACCCGCGGGCTGAAAATTTATTTCTTCATCATCTCCTTGTCCTACATCCGCGATCCAGTAATCATGGGTAATCCTGTCAAAAGAATTTCGCCAGGGATTCCTTACGCCATACGCCCATATTTCATGATACGCGTTTGGGTTCGTAAAAAAAGGATTGTCACTGGGTATGCTATACCCGTAGGGAACACCCACATTAATGCGTAAAATTTTTCCAAGATACTGTTGCAGGTTTTGCGCGCGGTTACCCGGGTCACCGCCCGAACCTCCGTCACCGAATGCGCAATATAAATAACCGTCAGGGCCAAACCGTAAATCACCGCCATTGTGGTTGGAATATGGCTGGGTAACGAAAAGAATGGTTTCTCCGCTCGCTGCATCTGCCGAATCAGGATTTGACGCGCTTACCTGGTACCTCGAAATATGAGAATTACCACTTACATCAGTGTAGTTTACATAGAATCTTCCGTCTGTTGCATAAGTCGGGCTGAAAGCCAGGCCAAGCAATCCCTGTTCGCCTCCTCCGGGAGTGACAATAGTATTGATGTTCAGGAAAGGCTGTGGATTAACTGCGCCCGATGTATCCACAATGCGGATATACCCGTTTTGTGTTACAATAAAAATCCGGTTGTCACCCATGTTTTTAATGTCGGTAACACCGCTGAATCCCGAAGCAAATGTTGTCAATGACAATTGAGCTGGGAGAGAAGTACTGGTTAAAAGCAAAAAGATTGCGCAGAGTAAAGGTTTATTTTTCATGAAACTGGTTATTTGAAAAGCAAATATAACGACAACTATTCAATGAAATCCTTACTTATCTATTTAATTTTTTCAGAACATTTTATCTCAAACCTCATGCTCCCGTTGCGCATTCCTGATCAGGGCAAATTTCAGCTTTCGCTTGTAATCATCCTGCAGCCATTTTACATAGCTCTCCGAAGTTTTGCTCAGGCACCATGTGTAAACCCTTACCCTGAATTCTATTTCATCTTTCAGCAAATCTGCAAGCATCAAAGCTTCAGCAATTCCTGAACTGTTTTCAGCGCATATTCTTATGTGTTGTTCTATTGAGCGCTCAATTACCACCTTCGGCCGCTGTCGTTTCCCCATTGCCCGTTCGTGTTCTGCTTTAATATCAAAATCAATTGAAGAAGACTTGCTCAACTTCAGGCGCAATTCCTCCGGCATTACATA
>JBIOHJ010000037.1:0-24476 GCA_044448905.1 Bacteroidia bacterium
GGTACCGACTCCTACGCATCAAATTGGAGTTTGTCAATTCTTGATGAAATGAAGTCCATTTCGGAACATGCTCCTGAAATTTCATTGCAAACATTATTGCAGTGGGCAACTGTAAATGGCGCAGAATTCTTTGGAATACAAAATCAATTCGGAAGCATTGAGAAAAACAAGAAACCCGGAATTAATTTAATTGAAAATGTTGATTTGGAAAACCTGAGATTAACTAAAAGAAGCAGTGTGAAAAAACTGGTTTGAATTAATTTCAACTACCAATCTTTTTTTTCCTTCTTTGGTTTGTTGGCAAGATTTTTTTCGAGATCGGCAAGAATTTCTTTTACCTTTTCATCGGTAGACTTAAGATAGTAGGCATATGATTTACTATACGAAGGCGAAGAAATATCCATCCAGCGTTCTATAGCGTAATATGAAAGTTGTTTCCAGTTCAATTGTGTGAGTTCATATTTATATTTAAAGTCTTTAAACAAAATAGTAAGCGTGTATTGAACAACACCAGCGTCCGTGGCAAAACCTTCTTTATCGGGTGGGTTTGAAATTTTAAAACGTGCTTTGCAAACAATTTTTCCTGCTTCCGGATTTTTCTCCCGGATTACATCGGTAGGGTTTTTATAAAAAGTATTTGCCCAAAGCACTGCCCTTGCAAATATCTCATCACGCTTTGTTTCTTCAACAGTAACTACTTTTTCGTAAGTAATTAATTTGGTTTCCTCGTTAACGGGAAACCGTGCTGACGAAGTTGGATTTTGCGCACCGGCAAATGAGGTAACTGCTAAAAATGCAAAACAATGAACAGCAATTTTTCTGATCATGATTTATTATTGTGGTTTTTAATTAATAAAATACTTCACTGATTTTACTTCGTCATCGCAGGGTTATAAGTCTGCATTATGAGTTAATTTTTATTTTCAGCTTGGTGCCTGGCTTCAAACTTCTTGAGTCCGTAATGTTATTTAATTTTTTTATTTGCTCAACGGTTATGCCGGTATATTTTTGAGAAATTTTCCACAACGTATCGCCAGGCTGAATAGTATGATATATAAAGCCTGTATTTGAAGCTGTGTCAACAAGTGCTGATTCTGCATTTTCGGTTGATGAATTTACGGTGGAGTTTTCATTTGGATTTTCTTCGCCTGAATCATCCTGCTCCAATTGTTCTTCTCGGATAGCTACTTTCTTTTTCACATTCGTATAAACTAAAAGTTTTTGTCCTTTCAATATGCGGGTGGTACGCATATGGTTCCATTTTTTAACAGATGAAACTGAACAACCATAACGATCAGCCAGGCCCGATAACGTTTCGCCACCTTTTACATTGTGAATTTTTTTTGTGCGAACCCAAACCGTTTTATAAGAAATTGCATTGCCTGTGTCAGCAAATATTGTATCGGTTTCAACTTCTTTTTTACCGGGCGCAATGTTACCTGTAAGTCTGCCAATGCCAAGTTTTTCATAATAGTTGCTCATCATGTCGGCAACTATTTCGTTTCGCTCGTAAGTATTTCTTGCTCCCAGCACAATGCTTACCAAACGATGATCGGCTTTGCCCGATGTAGCTACCAGGCAAAACCGCGCGTTTTTTGTATACCCCGTTTTCATGCCATCCACTTCGTTTTCATAATCAATAACCAAGCGGTTATGATTGCGGTAAATGCCAGAGGTTTTATTATTAGCAATGTCAGCATAGCCTATTTTGGTAACGTTTAAAATTTCGGGATAGTTAAGAAGTTCTGTTGTGAGCAAAAGCAAATCGTAAGGTGTGGAGCTGTTATCAAGACTTCTCTTGCCTGATGGAAGACCTGAAGGTGTGGAGAAAAATGTATTGTTCATGTTGAGTTCGCGTGCGCGCACGTTCATGCGGCTCATGAAGTCATCTACCGTACCGTTAAGATGTTTTGCAATGGTGTTGCATGCTTCGTTATGCGATGCAATCATGGCGAGGCGGAACAAGGCATCGAGCGTATAGATTTCGTTAACGGTGTATTTAATTTTTTTGCGTTTTACTCTTTTTACCAATACGCGGGTCATTACGATTTCATCGTTCCAATCGGCATTGCAGGCATTGATATCTTCAATCACCAATAAGGCGACCATCATTTTTGTTAATGAAGCAATGGGATATGCATAGTGCAGGTCTTTTTCCCAAACTACTTTTTTTGTTTTGAAATCGAATAACAATCCGGCACGCATGCCGTTTTCGTTTTGAACAATTCCATCAAGAGGCTCAACGGTAAAATGTTTTTCGTGAACTAAAGGCAGTGTGCATGTATCGGGAAGGTCGATGGAAGGCTGCGCAAATACATTCTGTGCAAACAGGATAAAGAAAATCCATATCCCGGGTACCCGGGATTGACTTTTGCTGTTTGTTATTTTACTCATTTGGCAAATATGATGAAACCAGTTTTGCAAGTATATATGAATTATTGTTTTTACCCGATGATGTTACCCGCTGCTTTTAACATTGCTTTGTTCATAAGGGTAACGGATTTTTAACGGACATATTGTATACGATGAAATAAATAAAATGATTCATTAAAAATGGGGTGGATTATCCCAATATAGTGGGACTGGCAGTGTAAAAGGAAGCAAAAACAGATTATTATTTCATGAAGGTAAAATACCTGAGCGTAAAAGCGCCTCAGCCATAATAAGATCGGCTGGTTGGGTGATTTTGATATTGGTGGTTTCGCCTTCAATAAGATGTATGGGATGACCGATGGCTTCCACTACCGTGGCATCATCAGTAAAATTGTTTGCAATGGCTTTCTGATAGGCTTCATGAAGGATGGCTGATGTAAAACATTGCGGGGTTTGCACCATCATCAATTCATCCCGGTTAACGGAATAATTTTTATTGCCTTCAACTTTGCGAATGGAACTGCCAACCGGAATTATCGGTACTGCATTTTGCTTTTCATCAGCCGTTAAAAATATTTTTTCGATTAATGAACGGCTTACTAACGGGCGCACTCCATCATGAATGGCAATAAGGCTGTTGTTTTTTATTTCGGCAAGCGCGTTGCGTACGGATTGTGTGCGGGTATCGCCACCGGCAACGATGCGGTGAATGACCGGGAAAATAAATTTATTGCATTGTTCTTTCCAGTAATCAATAAAGGCTTCGGGGAGGACCACAATAATATCGCCACCTGCGATTGCAAATTTTTCGATGGTTTGCATCAGCATCGGTCGGCCGTTAAGCAAATGAAACTGTTTAGGAATTTTATTTCCAAAACGGTTACCGGTACCCGCGGCTACAATAATTGAATAACGATTCAAGTAAACTGCAAACTAAATTATCAGCATGGCATCGCCATAGCTGAAGAATTTGTATTTTTCTTTAATAGCTACTTTGTAGGCGTGCATGATGTTGTTGAATCCGCCAAAAGCGCATGCCATCATAAGCAGGGTTGATTCGGGCATGTGGAAATTGGTAATCATAGCGGTGGCAACGTTGAAATCGTAAGGCGGAAAAATAAATTTGTTGGTCCAGCCGCTGGCGGGTTTCAATTCGCCTGTGGTTGTTACGGCTGTTTCAACCGCACGCATGGCGGTGGTGCCCACTACGCAAATTTGTTTGCGGTTTGCTTTGGCTTTGTTTACGATGTCAACGGCTTGCTGGTTGATGTCGAATTGTTCGGAATCCATTTTGTGCTTAGTAAGGTCTTCTACTTCAACGGCACGGAAAGTTCCCAGCCCAACGTGCAGGGTTACTTCGGCAAAGTTGCAGCCTTTCAGCTCGAGGCGTTTGAGCAGCTCGCGGCTAAAGTGGAGCCCGGCAGTGGGCGCGGCAACTGCTCCTTCGTGTTTTGCGAATACGGTTTGGTAACGGTCTTTGTCGGCTGGTTCGGCTTTGCGCTTTATGTATTTGGGAAGCGGTGTGTGCCCGAGCTGTTCGATAATATCGCGAAAATCTTTCGAAGTGCCTTCGTACAGGAAGCGTAATGTTCTTCCACGCGAAGTGGTATTATCAATTACTTCGGCTACGAGCAGTTCGTTTTCACCAAAATAAAGCTTGTTGCCGATGCGGATTTTACGCGCAGGGTCAACCAGCACGTCCCACAGCTTGCTTTCGGGATTCAGCTCGCGCAATAAAAATACTTCGATGCGGGCACCGGTTTTTTCTTTGTTCCCGTAAAGGCGTGCCGGAAAAACTTTGGTGTTGTTTACTATGAAAACATCGCCATCGTCAAAGTAATTGAGGATGTCTTTAAATACTTTATGCTCGATTTGCCCGGTTTTGCGGTTGATGAGCATGAGGCGGCTTTCATCGCGGTTGGGGGCGGGATAGGTGGCAAGAAGGTTTTCGTTGAAATGGAATTTGAATTGTGATAGTTTCATAAAACTTACGGGTTTTTAGATTAAGGCGGGAAGATGTCCGTGAGCTGACGGATGCCCTGTGTGAAGATGAGAGGATAAGATAGGAATAGGTTTAACGGGGGTGCAAATATAATACGCAAAATAGCGTTTGTTACTTTCAGGTTAAAATATTGTTAGTTTTTATTTGGAAATTTCATTTTATGTTCTTTACTTCGGGTCACCAAATTAATTGGTTTTTCAATGTTTAACCCTTAAACACCAAACAAAATGGCACGTTTAATTATTCCTTCCGAATTTATTTTAAAAACAAATTTGTTTGCGCTTATGAAAGCCAAACATACTGCCGATGGCGCTGGCAGCATTCTAACGCCTTACTTAACCGAAAACGGCATTAACCTGGTTTCCGATGAAACACGGGTAACCGATGCGAAAACCGCGAACACCGATTTTGAAACGTTTGCCCGCGATGCCGAAAAACTGTTTAAAGAGCGCAACCGCCTGTTTGCGCCTGTTATGAAGCAGCACCGCAAGTGCGTGCAGTTTCTGAAATCGCTTTTCAAAAACAATATTGGCAAGCTGGGCGACTGGGGCGTAACGGTTAACGGTAAAAAAATTGTGTATCCCGTAAAGGTTGAAGACCAGATTGCGGCTGTTGTCACTTTTATTGACAAGCACCTCAGCTTTCCTGCGGGTACAAGTCCGTTAGAAGGCTTTTTAACTGGCAATCCCGAAATAAATTTAACCACCAATAAAGCGAACACCCTAACCGCCAAAACCAATCATGGCGATGCCACGCAGCTTAATATAGATAAAGAAACCAAACGCGTTGAGCGCGATGCGCTGATGGAGCCCATTACCGGACATTTAACCGGCATAGGCGCATATATTGTTGATTATTTTCCGGCAAACCCCAACAAGGCAGGCGACTGGGGCTATACGGTTGATAATTCGCCACAGGGAACCAAAGTGCGCGTTGGTTTTGTAAACATAGGCTCGGCTAAGGTGCTAAACAACCTTGCTATCGAAGGCGTTTTGATAAACAACAGTGAGTTTGATATTGAAATTTTCAAAGGAAAAGTTGTTTCGGGTACTCCTGTTATCCTTCAGCCGGGTAAGCCATTTTTAGTTGTGAAGGGATATGGAACTGCTACCGTAAGAAACCCAAATGGCGAAAAGAAAGCGTTCTACCAGGGAGTGTTTAATCCTTAAAACACGATGAAAAACCGGCTATTAACGCCACAAAACATGTATTAGTTGCCGGTAAGTGTATATTTACTGCCACAAAACAAAAACTTGCTGCCATAAAACAGGAGTTTGTTGCCAGAAATCGAATATTCGTTGCCACAAAACAGATGCTTATTGCCATTAAATTAGTTATTATTGTCAGCTAAAAAGTAATTATTTTAAGAAAAATCATTGTTTTTTAGCATTATTTAACCACTTTTAACTATAAAATGATAAAATTTATGATAAAATGATTAAAAAATTACTCATAATTGGTGTTTTATTAAACAATTTTACCTTAAAAGGGCAAAATATGGTGCCGAATGGGGGGTTTGAGGATACACTCATGTGCCCAACTAGCATGAGCCAAATAGATTACTGTTTATTTTGGACTAATCCTTGCCTGCCACCTTACAACTCAGGCACTGGAGGTAGTGGTTCATCTGATTATTTTAATGCTTGTTCTGAATCAACTAATGTTGATATCCCATTTACTGCATGGGGTTACCAATTTGCTCATTCCGGAAACGGTTATGCAGGTTTATATGCATACACTAGTGTAGATATTTTTAGAGAATACATTGAAGTAACTCTTAATTCACCTTTAATTTCAAACAATTGTTATCATTTAGAAATACATGTTAATCTTGCAAATGCCAGCGGGTTAACGACCGACACAATAGGTATTTACTTTTCAGATTCACTAATTACAGGATTTCATACACATGATACTTTACCTTTCGTTCCTCAGTTAAAGTTGAATTCAGGTTTTATAACAGACACTTTAAATTGGACGTTATTAAGCGGTAACTATTTTGCAACGGGCGGTGAAAGCTATATGACTATCGGAAATTTCAATAGTAATGCTAACACTAATTTATCACCCGGATGGGGTATAATTTATTTTTTCATTGATGATGTTTCCCTCACAGATATAACCGGCATAAACGAACACAACCCCCAAACCGAAATAATCATTTATCCCAACCCGGCAGGAGAAGAATTGAATGTTCAATGTTCAATGTTCAATGTTCAAGAAAAAGAAATAAAAATTTATGATGTGATGGGAAAAGAAGTTTTAAAATCCGAAATCAATTTTCAATCTTCAACATTCAATATTCAATCTCTAAAAAGCGGAATGTATTTTATAGAAATAAACGGGGTGAGAAAAAAGTTTGTGAAGAAATAGTTGCCACTAATTTCACCAATTTACACTAATTGATTTCGTGTTAATTTGTGTAATTCGTGGCTAAAAAAATTTGTGAAAGCATTAAGGTGAAATAAAAAATCCCCCGCCTCTGTTCGGAAGCGGGGGAAACCTTATAATCGAAAAACTATTTAACCGAAAACTTTATTGTTTCAATTCCATTGCCGGTTTCCATTTTCAACAGGTACAAGCCGCTGCTTAAAGATTGAATATTGATGATGGTTGATTGATGATTGATTTCGGATTTTAAAACTTCTTTTCCCATCACATCATAAATCTTTATTTCGCTATTTAGAATTTCGGATTTCGGATTTCGGATTTCTAAATAATCTCCTGCCGGGTTAGGAAAAACTGTAAACTCCAAACCGGAAACAGTAAACTCATCAACACCCGTTGGGTTTATGAGCTCAACAACAGCCTGGTTGGTAATAACGGGGGCGTTGAAATCAAAATAAATGGCTGCATCGTCAGCAATAATGGTTCCCGCAGGCAACCCGTTTTGCGAATTCACTTTAAAGTTAATAAAGCCCATGCTGGCAGGAAGATTTGTTGTTGCATCGGGCAGCATAATGTTTGCAAACAGGAACGTAAGCTGGTTGCCCAAACGGGTTACCTGCGCGTTATGGCTGGTGCCCATTAATTGAAAACTGTTTCCGTCCAATTGTGTTTCCAGGTTATCGAGCACCGAAATATTTACAGCAGGCGCAGTTCCGAGATTCTGGAAGTTGATGGAATATTCAATGCTCCTGTCGGGATTCACAGCAGAAATAATTTGATAATTCGGATCCCAGTAATTGGTTGTCACCGATAATTTATTATTCGGATCCCACGAAGATGTAACCACCTGGTGAACCGAATCGGTATTGTTGCTCATGTCAATATCCGTTCCAATGGCAGGAATTGCATTAACCAGCTCAAACGTATTTGCGCCAATTAATAAACTTGCCAATGCATCAAAGTGAACCCAATAATATACACACTGACCGGGAGTTAATACCGGCACATTCCACGTAAGCTCATACGTACCTGCATTGTAGTTAGCCTGCATGGGCGATGCATAATCAAATGTTAAACCGGGGTCGTGAAACATGGTTAATGTTGCACCCGTTATGTTAGAGCCGATATTGCAAACCTGGATATCGTACCATGCGGGGAAGCCGGGCGTTACTGTAGTATGCGGAGTGATGTTTACAGAAAGATTAACCGAGCCGGGCGGAATATAAATTCCAAAATCATTATTTCCATACGTATTGCCGATAACGGAAGCATTCACCGTAATGGTTCCGGGTGTTGTTAATGTATACCCGGTAAATAATCCCGAAGGCGTGTATGTAATGTTATACGTTCCGGGAACTACCCATATGCTGTAAAAGCCGTTTGAATTTGTAAATGCAGAATAACTTCCAACCTGCACAGGCTGATAAGCAGCGCCCGGCTCACCGGCATCTTTTATTCCGTTGTTGTTGGTATCAATAAATACTGTGCCTTCAATAACTACCGAGTTGAACTGGAACCCGAAATTATATCCGCAGAAAGTTCCGCCACCTGAAACCGTTACGCTGTCGTAATAAGCACAGCCAGAAGAATCGTCAGGTGGAACCGTAAATACAACGGGCTGCCCCTGAACACAAAAATAAATTGTGTAGGTACCATCGGGCACATATCCTGTCCAGTAACCGAAAGAATCAACCATTGCGGTAAATGTTCCATTGCTTCCAAACATGAGAACATAACCGCCTCCCCATCCGTATTCGGTTGAATCCATCACCCCATTTCCATTGGTGTCAACAAAAATTTGTCCGCAAAGGGTATCGTTGGCAACACTGCCGTTTGGAACAATTATGGAGTCACAGTATTGGCATAAGGTATTCCCGATAGAATCCAATAAAGAGAGGCAGACAGTATATGCACCGTTAACAACATAGGTATGTGTCGGGCTCCACGCTGTTGAAGTTCCTCCATCGCCAAAATTCCAAATCCATGAAGCATAATTTCCGCTTGATGCATTCATAAACTGCACCGTATTCCCGTTTATATTCGTACTGAAATATGGATTGCAGGTGCCACCACCGGTATAAGTGTAACAGGATGTTGCTGAACAACTGTTGACGTCTGTTACAGTTACGCAATAGGTTCCGGCTGTAGTGACATTAATGGATTGTGTATTTGCACCTGTTGACCATAAGTAAGAATATGGAGGCGTTCCTCCTGTTGCATTAACAGTAAGCGTAGGGTTCGCAAATCCTATTGCTGCCGAAAGGGTGCAATTTGGAACCGTTATTACCTGGCAAGCTGTATCGGAACAGCCGGTTGAGGTGCTTATAATAAGACAAACCGTATAGGTTCCGTTCACCGCATAGATATTCACAGGGTTCTGCTGGGTAGAGAAATTGCCATCGCCAAAGCTCCACTGCCAGCTTGTAATGGTTCCTGTAGATACATACGAGGAATCATAAAACGCTACAACGTTTCCATTAGTAAAATACATCATTCCGGCAGCGCATTGCACTTGTGCCCTTACCCCGGAAATAAATCCTATAAACAAAATAGTAATAAGTAGAATTTTCTTTTTCATATTTAATTGGTTTTTAAATTTTGGTTCAAATGTACTGGAAAGCCGCTTAACGGGACAAATCTATTTTAAAAAGTTCTTACTTGTCCAGCTTTAGTTTTGCGGCCGCTTCATGCAACCATTGGCGATAATTTATCACTTCGGTATCCTCTGTATTGGCTTCGGAATTATCCTGTGTGGTAAACCTGTTAATCTTACTTACCAGCGGTTTATTCTTTCTTATATCAACACTGTCGAACATCCCCTTTAAAATGGAAATAAGCTCTTTTTCGGCCGCATGCTCTTTTTTATTCATCCGCGCCTTAAAATCCTTTTTCAGTTGCTTCAGCTTGTACTCAAAAGTTTCAAAATCCTTAAGCTCGTAACGGGTTATCAAATCGGCAACAGCAATCTTGAAACGCAATGACGGATCGGTATCGCTGTAATCTTTCAGCAAATAAAGACGGGTTAAGTTTTTAGCGGCCTTATGATAATCCTTCCTGTCGAACCATAACGTGAAAAGATTCAGGTAAATGAACTGCTGGTAAAAGGGGTTGTTTTTTATTTTTTCGTTTTCCTTTAAATCTTCGAGAATTGAAATGGCTTTTTTGTTATCGAGCTGCGAATAATTTATCACCAGCGAATTGTAATAGTAAAACATGTATTTGTCAAACAACAATTTGTTAAACTCGTTCATGCTTTTTTTCAAAAGCTCGGCATATTGAAGGGATTGCTTCAGCTTTCCGTTTTTGTACATGGAGTTTACCAAATAGGTAAGCATCTGCAGCTTGGTGTCGTGATTATTCCGGCTGAAAAGTTTTTCTTTCGAAAATTCGCGAAAAGTTTTTAATAAATAATTCTCAAGCAGCGCATACTGGTGTTTTTGCAATAATATCTGGCTGACGGCATGATAAATTTTAAACCGGAGTAGCGGGCTTTTTTTTAGCTTTCTATCAGCGGTAAAATCATTAATCGTTTTTTCGAGAGTATTTAATACCGTGTTATCAGCCGAAGCATAATTCTGAGTAACCTTGAGCCGGTAAGTAACGGCAGCGAGTATGTCATCAATTGCGCGAACCTGGTTAAGCTGTTTAAGGTTTTCATTTCTCTTTACAATATACTCCTCGGGATTAACCGTAATCATTTCGCGCGACAGACGGATAAATTCACCGTATATAATATCCAGCAATTCGTGGCTTTCAATTGATTTTGCTTTCGACTCGGCCTTTTTCAGAAAAAAATGCGCTGTCTTTATTTGATTTTTATTGAAGTAAAATTTTACCAATGCAAGCAGGCGGAATACATAAACCATTTCTTCGTCATCAAAATGCTGGAGAGTAAGGCTTTTGTTGAGCTCTCGCATAAGCCGGTTTTTAAGCCGGTAATATGGATTTTTGTTTATACCGTTATTATAAAGCTTTCTGAATATTTTGTCGTCATTAAATTTTTCTCCTGTTTTCCGGATATAATCAAACAGCAAAACATCCTTGCGGTCATCTTCGGTTTCAATCCTGCTCAGGTATAATTTGAAAAATCGGACCTGTTCTTTATTTAACCCGGTAATTATATTATTAAGAATATCCATTTATTAATGCTTTAAACGGGTAAGAAAAATTAAAAATATTTTTTCGTGTCAGGCAACTAAATCATACTTTTGGTCATCTTATAACAAACAGGCATTGCTTATTGTTATTAAAAGAACACAAAAATATGAACACGAAAGTATTTTATTTTATTTCAGGATCAATTTTGTTGCTTATTATTTTGATTCTCCCTCTGAAAACAGTTGCTCAATCAGGAGGTAGCTTAGGTATTATAGGGATTTCGGCCAATTTTCCACAAGTGATAAACGGAGATACGGCTTATGAAGACTCTTCTTATGCATTCATATCTTTTCAAATTGCAAATCTTGATACTAGTCTGTTTACAGGCAACCTCTACATAGAACTTCATGTTGATACCGGGGGAGGTCTTCTTTTTGCAGATTCAATTTTACTTTCCAGTAACCCTGTAACCATACCGGGGCTTGGCACTGCACTCGTATTTGACTCTTCCGTTTATAATTTTTCAGGGTCAAAATATAAAGCCGGCAGCAATATTGTTGTTGTTTGGCCAAAGCTTATTGGGGGCACGATTGCTATTTCAGACAGCCTTCAAACGGAAGTGTTTTTTGTCCCTTCAACAACCGGTATCAGTGATTTATTTGAAGCCGGAAACCTGTTTTACCTCTATCCAAACCCCGCAAATGATTTTATAGAGGTAATAATAAAAAACAAAAAGGACATTGAAGGGGTAAGATTTTATGATTTGAGAGGGCGCCTTTTAAAGGATGTTATGTATTTAAGTCAAAGCAAATTAGACGTTCGCGATTTGAGTAACGGCTGCTACTTTTTAGAACTCATTCTGAACAATCAGCGCAAGTTCGCTACTAAGTTTATGAAATTGTGACACCCGAAGATTGTTTCAAATAAATTACCAGTTCGAAATACATCAGCTTAGTTGTATTTAACCAATTACTTATACGAAGAATGTATGTTATTTTGAATTAAATTGAACGTGATTTCATAGGTTAAAATTAATTTTATACTTTTGATTGGCTTTTCAATCCCTATACTGACTACCTGGCCATAAATGAAAAAGCAACTCCTGTTAATTTTTGCTTTTATTCTGTCTTATTCCTCTTCATGGGCTACTCACCTGATGGGTGGAAGTCTTACTTATGAATACATCGGTCCATCAGGGGGAACTACTCAATATCATGTTACATTAAAGATTTACCGCTATTGCGATGCAACGGGTGGTGGAACAGCCACTCTGGATCCTTCGATGATGCTTGGAGTTTATCCCCAGGATCCCGCTAATCCTAATGCGGATAAAATCTGGCTCCAAACCGATATTATGCCTGTTACCAGCCAGCAATTTATCACTCCGCCAAATCCCGGTTCCAATTGCAGCTTCAGTACAACAGTTTGTGTGGAAGAAGGAATTTATGAGGCTGATATATTACTTCCTCCAAGTAACGGTGGTTATCATTTGATGGTAGAAAGATGCTGCAGGAACGGAAATATTGTAAATCTTAGCAATCCCGGTGGAATCGGAATGACTTATTATGCTTTTATACCTCCCGATCCAATCATTAATAGTTCTCCTGTGTTTTCTGATGTTCCCGTTCCGTTTATTTGTACCGGTGACACCATTACCATTGTAAACAATGCGGTTGACCCTGATGGAGATGTGCTGGTGTATTCTTTTGAAACTCCTTATATCGGGTATTCAGGCACTACTACGGCTGTTCCGGATCCGCAGTTCGATAATAATCCATATGTATTTCCCATCCCGACAACCTTGTATAATGCCGGGTATTCAGTTGCACAACCGTTTGGCGCTGCGGGATATACTTTCATTGATTCAAACACAGGGCTTACTTCTTACTATTTACCCAACCAGGGATTTTTTGTTGTAGCTATTGAAATAAAAGAATACCGGAATGGTGTTCTGATAGCGAGTATCCGAAGAGATTTACAATTGATTGCTATTCCCTGCCCGCCTAATACCCCTCCTGTATTATCAACGGCCAACGGCAGCGGAATCACTAATTATACAATAACAGAAGGGCAAACACTTTGTTTCCCTATTACTTTTACAGATGCCAATGGTGACAGCATATTTTTTTCCTTTACGGGAAATATTTTTAACGGTGCCGTTGTAAACCCCCCTGCTGTGCTTTCCACACCAAACGATGATGGAATTGTAATTGCACAATTTTGCTGGAGCACCGATTGCGGTCAGGCACAGGCAGCGCCTTATCAGTTTGTGGTAACAGCATTGGATAATGGTTGCCCGCCAAAAGAAACCAACCAGGTTTATTCAATTACCGTTAACCCAACCATCATTCCGCCTGCTCCGGCAATCAGCATTGCCGCCAATCCCGCGGGACCAATTTGCTCAGGAACCAGCGTAACATTTACGGCTACGCCCACTTTTGGTGGGACCTCTCCGGTTTTTCAGTGGCAGCTGAATGGGGTAAATGTGGGAACTAATTCTGTGACCTATACTTCCTCAACATTAAATGACGGAGATGTTGTTACCTGTACTTTAACTTCGAATTCTGTTTGTGTAACAACATTCGTTGCAAATTCAAATCCTATTGTGATTACAGTTAGCCCGTTTGTTGCTCCATCTGTTACTATTAATGCCGTTCCGGCAGGACCCGTATGCAGCGGAACTAACGTTACGTTTACAGCCATACCCGTTAACCCGGGACCCACACCAACTTATCAATGGCAGGTAAACGGAATTAATGTGGGGACAAACAGCCCGACTTATTCCTCTTCAACGCTAACAATGGGAAATGTTGTAAGCGTGTCGCTCACAGCAAATGTCGCCTGCCCTTCAGCAACTTCCAACTCAATAAATATGACGGTAAACCCTACTCTTACCCCGTCAGTTAGTATTACAGCCAGTCCTGCAGGTTCAATTTGTCCAGGTGCGAGTGTAACTTTTACTGCCGTCCCTACCAACGGTGGAAGTGCCCCTTCATATCAATGGCAGGTAAATGGAATTAGTGTTGGAATAAACAGTAACAGCTTTACAAGTACCACGCTTAACAATGGAGATGTGGTTCAGGTTATTCTTACATCAAACTACATCTGCCTTTCTTCACCAACCGGCACATCAAATAACATTGTAATGGCTGTAAATGCTCCTTCTAATCCATCGGTAAGCATTTCGGCCAATCCCGCAGGCGCTATTTGCGCAGGAACTAATGTAATTTTTACTGCTGTCCCAGTATTAGGAGGAACAGCGCCTTCATATCAATGGAAAAGGAATGGAGTTAATGTAGGAACAAACAGCAGCGTATTTTCTACAAGCGCTTTGGCAAATGGCGATGTGATTACTGTGGTGATGACTTCCAATTCGACTTGCGTGATTTCTCCTACAGCGAACTCAAACCAGATTGTAATGGTTGTTGACCCGATTATTAATCCCGCGGTAAGCATTGTAAATAACCCAGTCTTTCCCGTTTGTTCGGGAACTGCCGTAACTTTTACAGCAACTCCTGTTAACGGAGGAACTTCTCCTTCTTATCAATGGCAACTTAATGGGGTTAATGTGGGAGTCAATAGTCCTTCATACACAACCACTCTCCTGGCAAGCGGAAATACGGTGCGTGTAATTCTAACTTCTAATGCACGATGTGTTTCTCCAACAACAAAAACTTCAAATACGATTACAGCTTCAATAACGCCACTGGTTACACCTGCAATCAGTATCTCTGCAAATCCTGCCGGACCGATTTGTGATGGAACAAGTGTAACTTTTACTGCTGTCCCGACTAACGGTGGCGCAACGCCCGATTATCAATGGCAAATTAACGGTGCCAATTTCGGAACCAACAGTAATACATTTACTTCTTCAACTCTGTCCAATAATAACCAGGTAAGGGTTATTCTTACCTCCAATGCCAATTGTGCTGTTCCTGTCAATGCAACATCCAATGTGATTGCAATGACGGTGAACCCTATTTTAACTCCTGATGTTTCAATTGCTGCCGTTCCATCCACTCCGATTTGTGACGGAACCAATGTAACTTTTACCGCAGCGCCAATTAATGGTGGTGCTGCACCGTTTTACCTTTGGCGGGTAAACGGGGTTAGTGTCGGAACCAATTCCGATACCTATTCATCCATATCACTAAACAATAGCGATATTGTAACCGTTATATTAACTTCAAATGCCCTGTGCGTTGTACCGGCAAAAGATACTTCAAATGCCATTCCAATGACGGTGTGGCCCATTGTTACTCCGGCTGTTACTGTTGTTCCCGTTCCTGCAGGCGCGATTTGTGACGGAACCAATGTAGCCTTTACTGCCAACGTTATAAATGGAGGACCCGCTCCTTCCTATCAATGGACTTTAAACGGAATAAATGTCGGTGCAAATCAAAATACTTACTCGAATAATTTGCTGCAGGATAACGACACCATACAGGTAAGCATTGTATCTAATGAAAATTGCCTGACCACTCCGTCAGCATATTCAAATGTTATTATGACAGTAAATCCATTGCTGACGCCATTGGTTACCATAACGTCAACTTCTGATACTATTTGTCCGAATGATAATGTAATCTTTACGGCAACTCCTGTTAATGGTGGTGCTGCTCCTGCATATCAATGGACGGTTAACGGAGTGCCCGCAGGAACCAATAGCAATATATTCTCTGCTTCAGCTTTGCTTAATAATGATAAGGTAAGAGTTTTGCTTACCTCAAATGCCATTTGCGCAACACCGGTAACTGCGCTTTCAAACGTTAAAACAATTATTGTTAACCCGAACCTTTCTCCTAACATAAATATTACAGCAAATATTAATACGGTGATTTGTGACGGAACACCGATGATATATACTTCCGTTATCTCTAATGGGGGAACCGTGCCTCATTATCAATGGAGGATTAACGGGCTTCCGGTTGGAACCGATACTTCGGTTTTCATTTCAACAACCATTGCTGATGGCGACCAGGTAAGCGTTGTACTTACTTCCAGCGCAACTTGTGTATTGCCTCCAACCGATACATCAAATATTATTACAACTCTTGTTGACCAGATACTCACTCCTGCCATTACCATTTCGGCTAACCCGCCCGGTACATTTTGCGATGGAGCAATAATTACCTATTCATCCGTAATTGCGAACGGGGGCAGCGCGCCTGCATATCAATGGCAGGTAAACGGCAGCAATATTTCTTACACCACGCCTTCATTTACTACCGACCTTATGCAGGATAACGATACGCTTACCTGCATATTGAATTCAAACTATCATTGCCCTTCGGTAAACCCGGTTACTTCCAACCAGGTAATTATTGACAGGCTGCCACCGTTAGTACCCGTAATTACGGGAACCGATGCAATCTGTTATGGAAAGGTTGCCGACATGCTGGTTACTGCTACCGGGGGAAATGGCGGTGCGTATTATTATACGTGGGATAATGATTTAAGCAACGATTCGGTTTTTGTTTTATCGCCCCCGGTTACAACCACCTATACGGTTACCGTTAACGATTCCTGCTCCACTCCGCGTAACGATTCGTTTACTATAACTGTTTATGAGCTGCCTGTTACCGGGTTCGAAATCTCGCCTGCCGAAGCAACCATCTTAAACCCGTTTTTTGATTTTGTAAATATTACAACCAATGCCTCGCAGTGGGCATGGAATTTTGGCGACACTTCATTCAGCGATTTACAATTCCCGCAGCACACTTACCTGCGCCCGGGGTATTTTACCGTGCAGCTGATTGCAACCAGCAGCGATGGATGTGTTGATTCCATCAGCCATGAATTGTTTGTTGAAGAATCCACTACCATATATTTCCCCAACACATTTACCCCGAACGATGATGGCAAAAATGATTTTTTCGGCCCTATCGGTAATGCCATTCCTCCATTTGAAATGACCATTTGGGACCGCACCGGGCAAAAAGTATTTTATACCGACAAAACCCTGAATCCCTGGAAAGGCGAAATGCAAGCCTCAACTACCAAAGCGCCACAGGGTGTTTATGTTTACGGTGTTACTTTTAAAGGCGACTATTACGGTACGCTGAAAAAGAAAATTTACCACGGGCAGGTTACTTTAATAAGATAACCTGGTTTTTACTCCCTGCCTACCGGCAGGCTGGCTTAACAATCTTCCTGCAAAAAACTTTCTCTTTTGTTTTTACTGAAAGAAAATACATGCCTTGTGAAAGATGACTTAGTTCAATTTTACCTTGCTGGTTAGAAAGTTTTGTTTGAAAAACTTTTTCGCCTAACAGGTTGGTTATATCTATATCTCCGTTGTTAAAGTTTGAGGTTATTGTTATTTGATTGGTAAAAGGATTAGGAAAAATTAAAAACTCTTCTTCATTTGTTACAACTTCGGGTACGCTGACCGGTGGGCATAATGTAATTTCGCTGCCTATAAGTGAGTCACTTAAGGTGACCAGTACACCCGTGACAGTTACAATACTGTCGGTTACAGGTATTGGAATTATTGTATCCGTAGTTATGCTTGTTACTGTAACTATAGGTACTCCTTCAAGGCAACCGTTTGTATGCCCAAGCGAATCGGTTTTTATGATTGAAATTCCATCACCAGCCCTGCGGGCTGCCAGCACGTATCCTCCGTCTTCCGTTTGCCTTACATCTGCTGCCCACATATCCCAATAACCTCCCAGTTCTCTTGCCCATTGCAGGTTGCCTGCACTGTCGGTTTTCACCAGCAGGCAGGTGCGCTCCACCCAGCCGCTGTCAATTCCTTCCATATCGCCCAGGGCAATTAAGCCTCCGTCACTGGTTTCTCTCACCCGCCTGAATGCACCGTTAAGCTCAGCGGCATAATATTTTTCCCACAAAATATTGCCTGCTGTATCTATTTTGAGCAGCAGCTCGTGTGGGTAACGTCTTACTGCCAGCACAAAATTTCCATCAGAAGTGGTAGTGATATGATAACAAATTGAACTCGTATTTGGTGTTAAATAATGTTTAGCCCAAAGCGAATTACCAAGCGAATCGGTTTTCATTACGAAAATATCCGAGGTAGTCGAAGTTGTATCCAGTATGTATTGAGCAGAGCCTGCCATCATATATCCGCCATCAGGTGTTAATGTAATAGAGTTAATGCTTGCGCCTAAAGGCATGTCATACAATTTTGACCACTGCACAGTTCCCAGCGAATCAGTTTTTATTAAAAAAGCATAGTAACCCATTATTATAAATCCCTTATCGGGAGTTTGGCGAACAATTGTTGAACCAGGTAATGCCGGAAAATTCATTATCCAGTCGATATTATAATTATTATCTATTTTCATTAAATTATCGGATCCTATAAGAATATACCCATCTGATAATTTACCAATTGAAATGAAAGATACAGCAAACGGACCATTTGAAAATTGTTTATACCATTGAAGCTGTCCTAAACTATCTGTTAATAATAATTGCATCGTACTTCCTGTCAGGTATCCCTTATCGGAAGTTTGCACCAGCTCAAAACGCAAATTAATAGGACCCGGAAAACCAGAGAGATAAAGCTTCTGAAAAGTAATTTGCTGGCAGTATGCCTTGTTAATTAAAATAAAATAAAATAAAATGGCAAATCCCTTTTTCATTCCCATCAAAAGTACAAAAGCCAACAGCGCAAAAGAGCCTTTGTTATGTTGGTTTTTCAACTTCATCATATGGTTTATTCCTAACAGGCACTCCTTTATATATATATCCGCATGAAATAACCTGACGGGGGCTGCGCGACCCGTCAGGTTTAATCAAAATCCCCTCATTTTCAGTCAATTTTTGCATTTCCGCTGTTCCGGAGATCGCTTCCGCTGCTCCGGATATCATTTCCGTCATTTAGAAGTATATTTGCGTCATATTAAAGTAGTCTTCCGTCATATAGTAATATAACCACGTCATATGGGAGAACGACCGCGTCATTTAGGAGTACGACCGCGTCATTTGGAAGTACGACCGCGTCATTTAGGAGTACGACCGCGTCATTTAGAAGATCTCTTCCGTCACCGGAAACGATTTACAATGTAACGACAGCGTACTTCCGGGCAGTTTAACAGGAAAAATAACTTAAAACAACATATCACCATGAAAAAACTCACACCTGAAGAAGCGCAACAGATTGATATAAAACCTCCCGGCAGGGGTTCGCTTATCCGCACCATGCTGCTTACGATGAAACCGGGCGAATATGTGTTAATCGAAAACAAAGACTGGAAGTGGCGCACCCGTACTCCCATGACCTACTGCCGCACACTGGAAAAACGCACAAAGCTGAAGTATGAATGCCATCGCACAGCCGATGCATCGGGCTGGCTGGTAAAGCGCATTGCATAAAATGAGAGCGTGTTTTTAGAGACACCCTCTTAATTTTGTTAAAATTTTCTTAAAGGATTTTTCATTTTCAAAAAATCACATAAGTTTGCGCCTCCTAAAAACGGCCGCCTTATTACAATAACCAATAACCAATACTCCATAAGCAATACTCTGATGGATATACATGTCGAGGAATTAAGCAAGAAGTACGGGGCGCAAAAGGCGGTTGATGCCATTTCGTTTCATGTAAAGACGGGCGAAGTATTGGGTTTCCTGGGCCCCAATGGTGCGGGCAAAACCACCACCATGAAAATTATCACCTGCCTGATGGCACCTAATAAAGGAGATGTGAAAGTGGGCAACTTTTCCATTAAAGAAAATTCCGATGAGATTAAAAAGCTCATTGGCTACCTGCCGGAAAACAACCCGCTTTACCACGATATGCCCGTGATTGATTACCTTGCTTATACTGCCGCTTTGCAGGGTGTGCAAAAAGGAAAAATAAAAGGGCGCATTGCCGAAATGGTTCGTCTTTGCGGTTTAGCCGGAGAAAAACATAAGAACATTGGCGAGCTTTCCAAGGGTTACCGCCAGCGTGTGGGGCTTGCGCAAGCCATGATTCACGACCCCAAAGTTTTAGTTTTGGATGAGCCCACCAGCGGGCTTGATCCCAACCAGATTGTTGAAATACGCAGGCTGATAAAAGAATTGGGGAAAGAAAAAACAGTAATTCTAAGCACACACATTCTTCCTGAGGTGGAAGCCACCTGCGACCGCATACTCATTATCAATAAAGGAAAAATTGTTGCCGATGGTACGCCAGATACCCTGCGCAAAAAAGCAACCGGCAGGGAATTATTGCGTGTGCGGATTGAAGACGGTGACCGCAATACCATATTTACATCGCTGCAACAGCTGGAAACCGTTGGCATGGTTGACCCGATGCCTGGCATTCATAATTATTTTGAAGTGCAGAGCAAAAACGAAGTGTCGTCACGCAGGGCAATCTTTGAATTGTGTGTAAACAATCATTGGGCACTTACCGAAATGGTGCCTATTGAAACCAAATTAGAAGACTTGTTTAGAGACCTTACTTTAAATTAAGTTGGCAATGGACAATTGGCAATGGGCAAAAACTAATCCAATCTATTTGGCAATGGGCAATGGACAGTGGGCAAAAAATAAATTGATAAATAAATGGGAACGTTCAGAGAATTGACAGCTTACAAAAAGGCATTTCAGTTGGCAATGGAAATATTTAAGATATCTAAAAAATTTCCCGATGAAGAAAAATTCGGACTTACTTCTCAAATCCGAAGATCAACACGTTCGGTATGTGCAAGCATTGGAGAAGCATACAGAAAAAGATTATACCAGGCTCATTTTATAAGCAAGTCCTCTGATGCAGATATGGAAAATACCGAAACACAGGTTTGGCTGGATTTTGCTCTCGCCTGTGAATATATTTCTAAAGAAGCATTTGCTGATTTATTAAACCGGTCAGAAGAAGTTGGGCGATTAATAAATCACATGATTGAAAATCCCAAAAATTATTTAAATAAAAAAGATTTGCAAACATCCATTGTTTCCTGATTGCACACTGCCCATTGCCCATTGCCAACTGCCAACCGCCCATTGATATATGAATAAGATATTAATCATAGCAAAAAAAGAACTCAATTCTTTTTTCGATTCGCTCACAGCGTATATCATGCTGGTGGCGTTTCTTGGCTTCAGCGGATTTTTTACCTGGCTGTATGGTGCCGATATTTTCCTGCGTAATCAGGCCGACCTCCAGGTTTTTTTCGGAATCGCTTATTGGACACTGTTTTTTTTCATTCCCGCAATTACCATGCGCATGCTTGCCGAAGAAAACAAAACCGGAACGCTTGAATTACTTCTTACCAAACCCGTAAGCGACTGGCAGGTAGTAACGGGGAAGTTTACAGCCTGCATGATGTTAATCATCATTGCATTATTATTTACACTGCCTTATTATCTAACCATCTGGAAACTCGGCCCGGTTGACCACGGTTCTATTTTCACCGGGTATATCGGGTTGATATTGCTGAGTGCTGCCTACATAAGCATCGGGTTATTTACCAGCTCTATTACCAATAACCAGATTGTGGCTTTCTTGCTTGCGTTGTTCATCGGGTTGTTCTTTCATATTATTTTCGATGTGCTTTCTGGAAATTTTACGGGGGCTGCGGGTATGGTGCTCAGTTATCTAAGCACTTCATCGCATTACGATTCTATTTCGCGCGGGGTGCTCGACAGCAAGGATATTATTTATTTCCTCTCCATCATATTCCTCAGTCTTACGGCATCCGAAATTGTATTATCAAAACGCAATTTAACCGATTGATATGAAGAGCCGCAAATCTGTTTTCAACTTTTTAATACTTCTTACGGTTGTATTGATTGCCGTTAACTTTTTATGCGACCGTTATTTTTTCCGTTTGGATTTTACAAGCGATAAGCGATATACGTTAAGTAAAGCCACTGTTGATATTCTCAAATCCATTGATAAGCCCATTACCGTTAAAGCATATTTTTCTGAAAATCTTCCGCCCGACATTGCCAAAACAAAACGTGATTTTAAAGAGCTGCTCATTGAGTTTGCCAGCCGCTCGAATGGAAATGTGGTGTATGATTTTGTGAATCCCGGTGAAAAGGAGGAGAAAGAACAGGAAGCCATGCAAAGCGGTGTGCAGCCTGTGATGATAAATGTGAGAGAGAAAGACCAGATGAAACAGCAGAAAGCATTTTTAGGAGCAGTAATTCAGATGGGTGACCGCAAAGAAGTAATTCCGTTTATGCAGCCGGGTTCGGCAATGGAATATTCGCTTGCGTCAAATATTAAAAAACTTTCGGTTTCCGAAAAACCCGTAATTGGTTTGTTGCAGGGACATGGCGAACCTTCACAAGCGTCAATTCAGCAGGCAGGTACTGCCTTGTCGGTGCTGTATAATATAGAGCCATTTACCCAAACTGATACTACGGCAATTCCCGACCATTTCAAAACGCTTGTAATCATTGACCCGAAAGATTCATTTCCCGAAACTCATTTGCAGCAGCTGGATGCCTTTCTTTCGAAAGGAAAAAATTTATTTATTGCTTACAGCCGGCAAACTGCCGATTTGCAGACGTCAATGGCTAACAGCAAGCATACAGGACTTGAAGACTGGCTGAAAAATAAAAACATTGAAATTGAAGACAAGCTGATTGTTGATGCTGCGTGTGGAAGCGTTCAGGTTCGTCAGCAGCAGGGTATGTTTAGTTACATGACTAATCTTAATTTCCCGTATTTCCCATTGGTAAGTAATTTTGCAGACCATCCCGCGGTGAAAGGGCTGGAGCAAATTGTTTTGCAGTTTGCAAGCCCCATTGTTTACAAAGGCGATTCGAGCATAAAATTTCAGCCCATTGTAAAATCCTCTAAGAAAGCCGGGACGCAACAGGCGCCAGTTTATTTCCAGATTCAGAAACAATGGGTGGAAAGCGATTTCCCTATGTCTGAAATTACAATTGGCGCTGCGTTTACAGGAAAAATATCCGGCAGTGCAAATTCAAAGATGGTTGTTATTTCAAACGGAAATTTTGCTGTAAATGGCGAAGGGCAGCAGGCAAACCAGCTTCCTCCAGATAATGTAAACCTGCTGGTAAATTCCATAGACTGGCTGAGTGACGATACCGGCTTGATTGACCTGCGGACAAAAGGCGTAACCTCGCGACCGTTAGAGCAGATTGAAGACGGCAAAAAAACATTTTATAAATACCTGAATTTCCTTTTACCTTTAATTCTGATAGTAGCTTACGGCTTTGTGCGCATGCAAATGAAACGCAACCTGCGGGTGAAACGAATGGATGAGGATTATATTTAAGAATCCTAATTACGATTGACTAAATATGTTTAAGAAACTTAGCACTGGAAAACTACTGATTATACTCTTTGTATTGGGTGCAATTGTTTTTTACACCAATTACCGTGATTCGAATGAGGGGGAAAGCACTTTTCGTACCCAGTTTGTAACGATTGACACTGCATCGGTAAATACAGTGCTGCTTTATCCCAAAGCTGAACAGGGGAAGGAAATTAAGTTTACAAAGAATGGAGCGAAATGGGATTTACAGAATGATAAGATTAAAACTTTTGCTGAGGCTAGTACGGTTAATGGTTTAATAAACAGTTTTGCAAACCTGAAAGCGCAAAGCCTTGCTGCAACTTCCAAATCCAAATGGGATGAATTACTGGTTGGTGATACTTCGGCAACGCGCATTAAATTTATTACTTCCGATAATAAAACTTACGACATTATGGTTGGCAAGTTTGGTTACAATAATGAAACGCGAAGCGGAACTACCTATGTGCGCATGCATGATGAAGATGAAGTTTATACCGTAGATGGCTTTCTTTCATTCAGCGTAAACCAGCCTTTCAATTCGTGGAGAAAACGTATCTTGACAAGTGGCGGGCAGGAAAACTGGACGAAACTTACTTTTGCTTATCCCGGTGACAGCAGTTTTGTTCTTTCCAAAGAAAACAATCAATGGATGATGGCTGACCGGGTTTGCGATTCAACTTTGGCTGCAAATTTTATCAGCAGCATTGCTAATCTTAACAGCGATAAATTTCTTGATAATTATAATCCCGGATTAAACAACTCGCTTTATACACTGAACATTGAGGGCAACAACCAGTCACCAATTACAATAAAAGCATTTGCTGCTGACAGCACTGTTCGTTTTGCTGTTCACTCCAGTCTAAATTCAGATGCTTACTTTAATGATGCGCAAAGCCAGCTTGCAGAAAAAACTTTTGTTGGGCAAAATAAATTTTTTGTTGAGGCAACAAAATAAAACTCCCTTAGTTCTTTACCAGGCAATTTATCCGTACCTGAAAATACAAAACAGGAATACCATTGCCATCAATATCCAGAGCAAAGCAAAGGCACCACTGCCACCCGGATATAAATAAGTGCGCATAAATTTTTTCATAGTGTGTTTTTTATTGTTTCTTGTTTGCTAACATTACTGCTTATTAAAATTCCTTAGCCGGATTGAAGTAATAATTTGTTTCGTTTGCTGGGTGAAATCGCCTTTCATCATCCAGTCGTAATAGGAAGGTTCGGAGATAAATACCTCATCTACTAATTTTCCTTTATGCTTTCCGAAATTAAATACTTCCTGCTTTTGTTCGTTAAAAATAATCCGCCCGGCAAGGTCAACATTATTGCTGCCGCTGCAGAAATCGTGTAAAAACTCCACATCGTTTTTTAAATCGGAATAA
>JBIOHJ010000038.1:0-24358 GCA_044448905.1 Bacteroidia bacterium
ATTTTTTTTGGTTTTAAAATAAATTATAAACATTTTTACATCCAATTTCTTTTTATCAATGTTTCTCATTCAATTATAATTACATGCAAATGATTAAAAATTTATAAAAATGAAAAACCCAAAAACCTTTTTTCTTATTTACCTCCTCTTTGCAGGGCAAACGTTCGCTCAGACCTATTCCAATAAAGAAGTTGGTAAAAAAAATGAGGATATAATAGACAGCCTTAAAAACGCTGATTACCCTTACAGCTTACCTATATGGGGAAAGAAAGCAACTCAGAAGGGTTTCAGTCTTCCTTATTCTGCCGGAATAAGTACGCAATATGTCTGGCAGAAATCGGAACTGGTTATAGATAACCTCAGCGTGGGGTTTAATAATCAGCCCATGCATAACCTCGATGAAATTATTCGTTTCAACAAAGCAATTTCCGAAGCAAGCGTAGTGAACCTGCGACCTGACATCTGGCTGTTTCCATTTTTAAATGTGTACGGTATTTTCGCTTATTCACAACCTTCTACTACCGTGGATTTCGGTATATGGATTCCTGACAGTACCGGAACAAGCAAGGAAATATATTCCTATTCCACAAAAGCGAATTTCAATGCACGTTCAATCGGATTCGGATTAACTCCTACTATCGGAATTGGCGGGGGTTTCATGGCTCTTGATATGAATATGGCATGGACCGATGTGGATGCTCTGGATAAGCCTGTATTTACTTATATCTTCGGACCGAGGCTGGGAAAAACTTTCAAGTTTAAAAAACCGGAACGGAATATTGCAATATGGGTAGGAGGTTTCAGGGTTAAATATTCCAGTGAAACCAGCGGTTCATTAGCATTAAGCGAATTAATAGCGGATGACGGAACCGAGGGTTCCAAAATTGATGATGCGCAGCAAAAAGTTTTTGATTCACAGCAGCAGGTGGATGCCTGGTGGAACGGGCTGACTCCGGTTCAGCAAAGCAACCCGGTTAATATAGCCAAATATGAAACAGCTAACAATGCACTGACTGCTGCGGGCAATGTATTAAATGCAGCCGGTGAAGCGGTGAATACCATCTCCAATTCCACCGTCCAGTATTCACTTGACAAGCGGGTAAAGGATATGTGGAACTTTGTAGTAGGCACACAATTTCAATACAGCAAGCACTGGCAGTTGCGGCTCGAATATGGATTCCTCGGCAGCCGGCAACAGTTTATTGGCGGACTCCAGTATCGTTTCGGCCTGTAACCTGCAAGCGAACTGAATGAAGAAATATTTGCTCTTCCTTGGGTTGCTCTTCTTTTCCTCTTCTGCAAACTCGCAAATTATAATTTCGCTTTTACTCGGAGATAAGCTTAATTCAGGCCAGGTAGAATTTGGCCTCGATGGTGGTTATAATCTGTCAACCATTACCGGGCTAAATGACGCCAAAGGGCTTAGCGGATTTAATCTTGGTTTTTATTTTGACATTAAAACTAAAAATCCAAACTGGATGTTTAACACAGGCGTTATTGTCAAA
Organism: Bacteroidia bacterium; assembly: GCA_044448905.1. Lineage (GTDB taxonomy): Bacteria > Bacteroidota > Bacteroidia > AKYH767-A > OLB10 > JBIOHJ01. Next base: position 1,506 of record JBIOHJ010000038.1, read on the forward strand.
TCACCTATGGGCGCTGATGATCTCCCGGTGTATTTTTTAAATAACCCTGACCTTGACACAGCTTTCATTGGCGGAAGCGTTTCAAGAAAACTGCGCTATTTTAATGTTCCGTTTATGATGAAATATACTTTTAAAAATAATTTTTATGTGAAATCGGGAATACAGCTTGGATTGCGCAGCAAATGTTTTGATGAATTTAAAAAATCTATACTTGATGATGATGACCTGAAATATAAAATAGATATAAAGGATCAATATCATTTGATAGATGGAGGTTTGGCGCTTGGCATCGGTTATCGCCTGATGAAAGGTTATGGAATGAACATTGGCGCGCAGTATTATTTAGGTTTGATGGATATAACCGTTGACGATTCAACACCCGGTCAGTTTAACAGGGTGCTTTATGTAACAGTTGGTATTCCTATAGGAAAAGCTACCAGTCAGAAAAAGAACCAGAAGGAAGAAAATAAAACTGATTGAAAAAATAAAAGGCCGCTGTTGTGACCGCCTTTTAAAATGTATGTAAATTCAAAATCGCTTTATTTCTTCTTTTTTGATTTATCAAGTTCGTCTATGAACGGAATTTGATCCTGTAATTCTGTGCGAACAACAGTTTGCATATATAATTCAAGCTGCATGTATTTGGCTGCTCTGAGGGCACCAATAGCTGTGTTGAATTTCGGAAAATATGTTTGATTGAGTTTTTCCAATGCCACATTATTGTCTATTGCTTTTGCGGCAAGATCGGCTGCTTTTGCATTATCGAGCTTTGAATAATTGGCAGCATAATCTGATATAATCTTATAGCGTTCACGCCCTAATACTTTTCGCTCGTTTTCAAATGCATCATAAACCGGCCAGAATGCAGTATTTTCTGCCTCACTGAACTTCATGTATTCAACCAACACTTCTTTTTTTGATTTGCCATACAGGTCTTGGATTATATCAACATCTTCTTTGCCTGACTGTGCATAGACACACGATGTAACAACGATTGCCAATGCAAATGCTAAAATTTTTTTCATATTATTATTTTTAAAGTGTTATAAATATTTTTATTTGAGTATGTAAAGCTAATAAATAATCAGGATCATTTTTTTATTCTTAAAACCAGGATCTCCGTCAGCTATTTTCAAAAATCATGCTGGTTATTTTTAAATCTCCGCGAAATTACTTTCTGATAAAATAAAAACTGACAACGGAAATAAATATTTTTACATCTTTACGATGCTGCATTTTAATCACAGGACATAATAAGCGAAACTATTTTATTTAGGATCTGAATAAAAAGGAAGGATGCATCTCATATGAAGGCCAGGTTCCGGTTTAAATACTTCCTGTTTGTCATGGTATTCTATTTAACATGTTTTGCAGCAAAAGCTCAGCAAGCGGATTCAGCAGAAGCAGCGCAGAAAGATTTGATTGATTTGTTCCTTAGCACTACTAAATGGGAAACCAAGGCGGATAAGCGGGTAACAAACAAAGTTAATTTTTCAATTGTTCCGGGTGGCGGTGAAGTTGGAGAAAGCAAGCTCATTGTTACTGCCGTAAACGCGGCATTTTACCTGGGCGATTCGTCAACAACTAATCTTTCAAACCTGTATTTTTTACCCTACACCGATTTCGCGGGCAGGTACGGCATTATCATCCGCCCAAATTTCTGGACCGTCAACAATATACTTAACCTGAACGGTGAAGTGCGTTTCGGGAGCTATAGGATAAGCGATTATGGGCTTGGTGCTACGTCATCGGAAGAAAATGCAAATGAGCTTAATTACGACCACACACGGCTATACATCACGGCAAACCGGTTAATCATAAAACATCTTTATTTGGGTATCGGGTACAACCAGGATTATTTTTATAACGTAAACGAAAACTGGGTTTATGATGGCGAAAGTGATTTTACGGGCTATGGAACCGGCACCGATAGCACTACCATATCATCCGGTATTACATTTAATCTTTTGCGCGACAGCCGTAAAAATTCAATCAATCCCAAAGGAGGATTTTATTCGAATGCTATTTATAAAATCAATACGCATTCAATGGGCAGCTCTTTCGAATGGACTTCACTGTATTTAGACAGCCGTAAATATTTTTCGTTAAACGACAGCAGGCATTCTATTTTAGGTTTTTGGGCTTTCTATTGGGGAACCTACGGTGATGTCCCGTATCTTAACTTGCCGGGAACAACGCTTGACCTTGCAGGAAGGTCGGGGAGAGGATATTTTTACGGGCGTTACCGGGGCAAGCAAATGCTGTATGCCGAAAGCGAGTATCGTTTTGACCTTTCAGCAAATGGTTTCTGGGGTGGCGTAGTGTTTGCCAGCGCGCAATCGGTTACCGAACCGTCATCACAAAAATTTGAACATATAAGGCCTGCGGTAGGCGCAGGGCTCCGTTTAAAATTCAATAAAAAATCAGCTTCCAATGTGACGCTCGATTTCGGTGTCGGCAAAGATTCCTTTAACGTTCACCTTAACCTGGGTGAGTTTTTTTAAGAATAGGAGCCGTAGTTTCTATATTTGCATCATAAAATGTTTTTCAAAACAAAAATTCAAAAGACAGGAATTTTAACAGCCTGTCTTTCCTTTTTCTTTTTCACAATTGCACAGGCGCAAAATGTGCGCCCCAAAATAGGGCTTACGCTCAGTGGCGGTGGCGCAAAAGGATTGGCTCATATAGGCATATTGCAGGCAATTGACAGCGCAGGTTTGAAAATTGATTATCTTACGGGTACAAGCATGGGTAGCATAATGGGTGCTTTGTATGCAGCCGGTTATTCGGGCGATAGCATTGAGCGGGTAGCCCGCACCATTGACTGGGGTTTGTTATTCTCCACTTCACCGCAGTTAAATGCCATCAGCATTGAAGAAAAAAGCGAATATGAAAAATACGCAATTGAAATTCCTTTCGTAAAAGGGAAATTCAAAATCGGCAAAGGAATAATTGAAGGGCAGGAGCTGTGGCTGAAAATGTCAGAAATGTTTGAACCTGTTTATAACGTTACCGACTTTTCAAAGCTTTCCATTCCTTTTAAATGTATCGGCACAGACCTCGGAACAGGAAATGCAGTTGAAATGGATCATGGAAATATAGTAACGGCTATCCGCGCAAGCATGGCAATACCATCGGTGTTTACTCCTGTTAAGTATGATGGTAAATTACTGGTTGACGGTGGTGTGGTAAATAATTTCCCGGTGATGGATGCAAAGCGAATGGGAGCTGATTATGTAATAGGTGTTAATTTAAGTTCGCCTTTGGATAAAGCGGAAGATCTTGAAACAGCGCTCGACATTCTTTTGCAGATTGGCTTTTTTAAAGATGCTTCCACATTTGAGAAACATAAAGAGCAATGCGACTTATATATCAAACCTGATTTGAAAGAATACGCAACAGGAGACTTTGCTTTTGGTGATTCCATTATTGATCTTGGCAAAGAAGCCGGAAAGCTTTATTATCCTTACTTTAAAAAGTTAGCCGATTCACTTGATGCAATTTACGGTAAAAGTAATTTTGTGAAAGACCGTTTGCCAAAAAACACAATCATCAATATCAGCAAATATACCGTTGACGGGTTAAACTTTACCTCGGAGAAATTCTTTTTTGGCCTGCTCAATCTTAAAGACAATAAAAATTATTCACATAAAGAAATGAGCGAAGCCATTCGCAAAGTATATGGTTCGCGTTATTATAAAATAATCAGGTATGATTTTTTGCCTGATGGGAAAGGCGGCACCGAAATGCATTTTCATATTGAAGAAAACCCGCTTACGGCAGTGAAGTTCGCGCTTAACTATAATGACTATACAAAGCTCGGGTTGAAGTTCAACATAACGTCACGCGATTTGGTGTTCAAAGAATCGCGTGCCCTCGCAAGTGTTAACGTGAGTGAAAACCCCCGCCTGTACGGAGAGTACTTTAAATACATCAACAAAAAGCGCACAGCAAGAGCGGTGATTGATTATTATTTCGAATCTGTTGATTATCCTGTTTACCTTGACTTTAGCCTGTATCAGACTTTGCAAAGTATTTACAGCACTTATGATTTTCAGTTGCAGCGAAACATCAGCCGGTTCTCATATATCGGAGCAGGGCAGCAATACATTAATTCCAGGATTAAAACAGTAGAAACGCCTGAACTGATTTATAACGGACATAACAATTACTGGTATTCGTACCTTTCTTATGTATTGAATAATGTTAATCAAAAATATTTTCCGACTAAAGGATGGAATGTAAAAGCTGAAGCGGGTTACGTTTACAGCCAGCACCCGGAATTTGAATATTCCTATAATGATTCAACTGTTAACAGTGATTCCGTAAATGTCAACTATGATGATTATTGCAGAATCTATATAAATGCCGGCCACTATTCTGAATTAAATTCAAAATTTTCGTGGAGCCAGAATATTACGCTGGCTTATATCATTAACAAAAACCCCTACATTGCCAATAACTTTTTAGTGGGAGGCATTAATGAAGTAATCCGCAACCAGGTGCCTTTTGCGGGGCTTAATGAATCACAGGTTAAAACCGGTAGCATTGCCTCGCTGCAATTAGGATTGCAATATAAGCTCACAAAAAAAGCATACCTGACAGGACGCTTCAATGCTGCTATTTATGATTTTGAAAGCGCGGGGTTCAATAACATTACTGCAGAAAATAATCTGCTGACGGGTTACGGGCTAACGTTTGGTTATGATTCGGCAATAGGCCCGCTCGAGTTTACAGTTATGCATTGCGACCAGGATTCCAAAGTCCGTACTGGCCTCAATATCGGGTACAGTTTTTGAACAGTTAGTTAGCGTTAGTTCAAAACAGGCTCACACCATCATCATATATATCGCAGACTCAGCATATTTCGTTATTTCACCTTAATTCATCTGTCAGGACGAATTCATCTGTCAGGACGGATGAAAAAGATGTCCTTAGTTATTGCTTCAATAACCTCGTGCCTGTACTTTTTAAATGAATAAAAATTAAAACTATAATGGCAATAAAATATTGTCATTTTTTTTTTGGTTTTAAAATAAATTATTAACATTTTTACATCCGATTCCTTTTTATCAGTGTTTCTCTTTCAATTATAACTACTTGCAAATAATTAAAAATTTATAAAAATGAAAAATTTAAAATCATTACTGGTCATATTAATATTTTCACAGGGCATAAATGCTCAGACAAGAACAGAAAAAGATTTGCTTGGCGAAAAGCAAATTCCTAACGAAGCCTATTATGGTGTGCAAACTGCCCGTGCGCTTGAAAACTTCCAGATCAGCGGAGTAAAAACAAATTTTTATCCCGACTATGTACGGGCTTATGCCATGGTAAAGCAGGCTGCCGCACGCGCCAATGCTGAAGTCGGACGAATGAAGAAAGACAGGGCTGATGCCATAGAGAAAGCCTGCCAGGCGGTGATTGATGGAAAATATCACGACCAGTTTCTGACTGACCTGTACCAGGGGGGTGCCGGTACATCAGCTAACATGAATTCCTGCGAAGTGCTGGCAAACATTGCATTGGAGATGAGCGGTCATAAAAAAGGCGAGTACCAGTTTATTGAACCACATGATGACCTGAATATGGGTCAGTCAACTAATGATGTGTATCCAACAGCCATCCATGTTGCACTGCTGTTGCATAATGATAAGGTTATAAAAGAAGCCCAATTACTCTCCGCTTCATTTCATAAAAAAGGTGAAGAATTTAAAAACCTGTTAAAGATGGGACGTACCGAAGGCCAGGATGCTGTACCTATGACGCTTGGCCAGGAGTTTCATGCTTTCGGAGGACAACTTGATGCCGCCATTGAAGCGTTGCGTAAATCAGAAGAATATTTATATGAAGTGAATATGGGTGCCACAGCCATTGGCACAGGCTTAACGGCTTCACCGGGTTATGCAGAAAAATGCGTGGCGCAGCTTGCAAAAATTACGGGTAAGCCCATCGTTGGACCAAAAGACCTGATTGCAGCTACGAGCAGCATGCAGGCATTTATGATGTTTTCTTCCGCTTATAAAAACCTGGCTGTTACGCTTTCCAAAATCAGCAGCGATTTAATTTTCCTTACATCCGGCCCGCGCAACGGAATTTTTGAAATCAATTTACCTGCACTTCAGCCGGGATCGTCCATTATGCCGGGAAAAGTAAATCCTGTAATGCCCGAGGTGATGAACCAGGTGTGTTACAAAGTTATGGGCAACGATGTAACGGTCACCATAGCCTCACGGGACGGCCTTCTGCAGCTGAATGCTTATGAGCCGGTAGTTGCTACCGCTATTATGGAATCACAGGCACTTTTTTATAAAATTATGCCTTTGTTCCGTAAAAACTGTATTGATGGAATTACCGCTAATGAAAAAGTTTTAAAACATTATATGGAAACAACAATCGGGATTGTTACGGCTCTCAATCCTGTTCTCGGATATGAAAAAACAACTGAGCTGGCAAAAGAAGCGCTGCAATCCGGAAAAGGAGTTCTTGAGCTGATACGTGAAAAAAAATTACTGACTGAAGCGCAGATCAAAGAATTAATGGATCCTGCAAAAATGACCAATCCCAATAAAAAATAATAAACAATATAATTCACCTTAATATTCACTACTAAAAACTAAAACTATGAAAAAGAAAACTTTTTATTTCAGGAATGCGCTCATTGCGTTATTCCTGTCCGTTAGCATGCTGGCGTATGGACAAAAATTACCCAATGTGGTAATTCTCGCAACAGGAGGCACCATAGCCGGTGCCGGGGCAAGTTCAACAGGGTCTGCATATACTTCGGGCCAGGTTAAAATTGATGCAATGATTGATGCCGTACCCAATATCAGGAAGCTGGCAAACCTGAAGGGAGAGCAAACCGCGAATGTCGGTTCACAGGATATGAGTGTTAAAGTATGGCTTGACCTGGCAAAACGAATTAATGAACTTTTGGCAACCGCGGAGGTTGATGGTATTGTAATCACCCACGGAACCGATACACAGGAAGAGACAGCGTATTTCCTGACGCTTACAGTAAAAAGTGATAAACCTGTTGTGCTGACCGGTTCCATGCGCCCTTCAACTGCATTAAGTGCCGAAGGCCCGTTGAATCTTTACAATGCTGTTGCACTTGCTGCTCATCCCAATGCCAAAGGTTATGGAGTGATGGTGGTAATGAATGACGAGATTCATGCTGCACGTGACGTTAAAAAAATGATTACAACTCCTGTACAAACTTTCGCATCTCCACAGGAAGGAATGATCGGTACGGTAATTTTTGGTGATGTATTGTTTTTTCATAAACCATCAGGACGTAATACTACAAACAGTGAATTCAATGTTTCAGGAGTAACTGCATTGCCGCGTGTTGATATTGTTTACATGTGTGCTGATGCATCAGCTGACTTAATTGACATAATGGTTAAAGCCGGAGCAAAAGGAATTGTAATTGCCGGTGTTGGTGATGGAAATATGACTGCCGGAACATTAGAAGCAGCTAAAAAAGCAACCAAAGCAGGAGTACCTGTGGTAAGGGCTTCGCGTGTACCTATTGGCGCTGTTTTAATTAAAGGGGAAATTGTTGATGCGGATTACGGAACTGTATCTTCTGATGAATTGAACCCTCAGAAAGCAAGGGTGCTTTTAATGTTATCAATGTTGAAACAGGGCAGGAGCCGGGACGATTTACAGAGACTGTTTATTGAATATTAATATAAAATTAAACTGAAACAGATGATGAAACAGATTATTAATAAATTATTTATTCTGGCATTTCTGATATTTCCAACTGCATTAAATGCCCAGATTGAGAAGCAGGTAGGCGACACTACCTACTATAAATCGCTGATTCCTGAGGTAAAGCAGGGACTGCTTTCAAGAATGAGCATGATAGCGAACATGCAATTCGCCCAACGAAATGAATTTGTTGACGGAGATTATATCCAGTCGAGGTTCAAAAATGAGCAGTTCAGGCTGGAGATACGCGGCAAGGTGCACGATAAAGTGTATTTCCGTTTTCGCGACCGTTATACAAGAGCACAAACTTCGGAGTCAATAGATAACATTAGCCGTTCCGTTGACCTGGCTTTTATACGGGTGGATGCAACGGATAAATTCAGCTTCTCGGCAGGTAAATTGTGTGCCGACTGGGGTGGCTTTGAATTCGATTATAACCCGATTGATATTTATGAGTATTCCGATATCATTGAATATGCCGACAATTTCCTCACCGGTGTCGGAGCAAGCTACCAGGCAACTCCCAACCACCAGTTTACAGTGCAGGTATTGGATTCGAGGACAAAGTCATATGAAGAATTGTATGGGTCGCAACCCAATTTCCAGGAATCTCAGGCGCCTTTGGCTTTTGTGGCTAACTGGCGCGGAAGCCTTTTTGGCGGAAAGGTAAAAACCATTTGGTCGTACTCCTTATTCAATGAAGCGGAAAATGCCAACATGAATTACATTGCGCTGGGTACCGAACTCACATTGGGCAAATTTGTAGTTGCCTATGACTATCAATGGAGTGATGAAGAGCTGGACAGAACGCATATTGTAAGTGATATTATTCCTGATAACCTCTATCCGTATGCCGTGGCAAACACTAATTATGTGGGACACTGGGTGCATCTTCATTACCGGATGAGTCAGAAAATTAACCTTTCGCTGATCGGCATGTTAGATATTGAATCGTGGAACAACAGTAACAATGATCCGGAAAACGTTACAGGTGAAACACTCATCCGTAACGCATATGGTATTATTCCTGCAATTGAATATTATCCATGGCATGATCTTAATTTGAGGTTCTTTGTTAACTATGTTGGAAGAATGTATGATTATTCGGATTATGCGACAACTCGTTTTGGTACTCCGGATTATAATACCGGAAGAGTTAATATTGGCTTTGTATCGCCTCTTGGAATTTTCTAAACCGGGAATCCTTTATTGAGGGCATACCCGTAAGACCGGTTCAACCATTGTTGTGCAACAACAATTTTGCATAACAATGGTTGATTCAGTTCCGGCCCGGTCAAAGAATTTTTCTTTTGTTGAAAAAACCTGTTCCCTGTTAACTTTAAAAATTAATATGATAAAACATCAGCACAAGACATCATCACTGTCAGGTTTAATGTTGATAGTGCTTCTGATGTTACCTTTCCATTCCTTTAGCCAGGAAGAAAAGAAAGAAGTTCCTGACGGAACCGATGGCAGTACTCTCGTTGTTCCTCAAGTGGATTCAACAGGAAAAGCGACAAATCTTCAAAAGAATGAAGTGAACACACCCTGGTCAACCTTTAAGCTCGGGCTCGGATATATTGGCGACTATATTACATACACCGCAGATGATGTTTTTAAACAACAGATGGATTCGGCCAACCTGGAACTTGAATCCATGTATAAAACAAGAGATTTCAGAATACTTTCAAGCGGCAAGTTTAACACCAAAAGAGTTTTTGCCTGGAAGGCTGCGGTTATGTATGATGGCGATAAAGAAGAATGGTATTGGAGAGAATCGGGATTCACCATTGGAGTGCCTGAGCTTGCAGGAAATATTTTTATTGGCAGAACAAAGGAAGGTTATTCGATGGTTAAAGTGATGAACGGCCATTCGCCATGGGGTGCTGAAAGGCAGATGGCGCTGGATGTTATCCCTATTTTAGCAGATGGTATTAAGTATTTTGGGTTCCTGCCAAAACAAAAAATATTCTGGAATGCCGGATACTATAATGATATTTTATCCGAAGGCCAGGGTTTTTCAACTTTCGAGTGGCAATATGATGCACGGGTGGGATGGCTGCCCATTTATGATAAAGAAAAAGATAAAGTGCTGCATATAGGCGGTAATTACCGGTATGGAAAACCGTTAGCCGGGAAAATCACTTTGAAGTCGAGGCCCGAAGCCAATACCATTCCGCAAATTATTAATACAGGTTCTTTTGCAGCGGAAAATTCAACATCTATTGGTGGGGAAATATATTACAGCAACAAGCGTTTGTTATTGGGATCGGAGGTAATGGTGCACCAGTTTAATTCCACCATAGCGGGTGATCATAAATTTTATGGCGGAAAAGTGGTGGTAACTTATTTTTTAACCAATACAGCACGTCCTTATAATACTACCAGCGGTATTTTTGGCTTTGTGCCTGTGCATAAATCTGTTTTTAAAGGAGGATGGGGCGAATGGGAAGCTGTGCTGACTGTTTCATCTTTAGACTTAGACGATGGAGATATTAAAGGCGGTAAATTCTGGCGTATCACACCTATGGTTAACTGGTACATGTCAAAAGTTGTTCGTGCAGAGTTTATTTACGGCTATGGTGAACTCGACCGTTATAATTTAACGGGGGCTGTGCAGTTCTTCCAGTTCCGTATCCAGTTTACGGTTATGTAATGAGTTATTGGTTATTGGGTTACTTAGTAACCCAATAACCAATAACTAAATCACTTCCTCACACCGGTGTAATCGCAATAGGTGTACACCATGCCGTGGTGCCGCCTTTTGAAGTGGTGTAACGTTTGCGGAAAAGCGTTTTTATATCCACCTCCATACCCGTGGAAACTGTTTTTGCCCTTACGGTTGCGTCAAGCGATATCCACCGAACTCCGTTATCGGTGCTGTACTGCCACTCATAAGATGCTTTCACGTATTTGCCCTCAATCTTCGCGGCAAGCGAAGCAAGCTTTATCTCGCCCGTTGCCTCACCCTGCTTTACTGCAAATTCCTGCTTCTTTACGGCTGGAGCATTTGCCACCTGCATATTGGCTGTAGTAATAATTTCAACCGCATTTGGCTGGTCTAACCTTGCCAGCCCGTTTACATAATCAACCGCGGCATCAAGCGTAAGCTTCACGGCAACTTTTGCCGCTATTTTAGCGCCTTCAGCGCCCATTACCCCGAGCTCTACATTTTGCATTTCGGTAGCCAGCGCTCCGTTTTGTGTGTTCAGTGTGGCAAGCAGCGCAAAGGGGGTTGCCGCAAAAAAGCCGCCCGCATCGTCAGTAATTGCCTGCCATATTGCCCTCGCCTTCAGCAAAAATACCCCGTCACGGGTATTCACGCTTAAGCCCAGCTTGGCGCGTGTTATTTTTACCGATACAATGAGCATAATGAAGCTTCTTAGCGGCTTCTCATATTTACGCTGTGTTTTTACCGACATGGAAGGAGCATTTCGCAGCATGCCTTCCCTTTGTCTTTTTGTAATTGATTTTGATTTTTTCATTTGTTTTAATTGTTTAATTGTTTAATTGTTATGTTGCTATATTGTTATATTATTTTTCCATCCGGTGATCGGCAATGCATGCCGTAATACCTGCTATGTATGCTCCACAAGTTTGTTGAAATGCTCAAAGGCTTTATTGAGGTGCTCCACAAGTTTGTTGAAATGCTCAAAGGCTTTATTGCGGTACGCCACAAGTTAGTTGCGATACCCGGCAGCTTTGTTGAGATACGCCACAAGTTAATTGCGATGCTCCACCGCTTTGTTGCGATATGCCACAAGTTTGTTGAGGTGCTCCACAACTTTATTGCGATGCTCAACAGCTTTGTTGCGATGCTCCACAAATTTGTTGAAGCACTCCACAAAGCCGTGATTAGCGAATTACACTTCTCTACGAAAACATTTTGTGCAATGCCTGCTTTTACGGTTATCATTTTGCTGTTCATCCTGTTTTAAATGACTATCGTGTAAATAATGGGAGCAAATGTAAAAGCCACAGGTTATGCGAGGCAAATTTTAAATTAGGTATATTGTGTACACCCTTTTTACGTGTAAAAGAGCCGTTATGAAGCGTTAAAAAAGAATGCCGCAAAGCAGCAGGCAATTGATGTTTCTCCTCCCGAAAAACGGGGTATCAGTTAAAAGCGGTTAGTTTTTCAACAGCATGAGTTTTTGAATGCACCCGCAATTTTGCATATGCACATTTTACCTGCGTGTTATAAGTATGAACCGAAATATGCTGCTTAGCAGCCGCCTCTTTGCTGTATAAATTGTTCATTTTATATTCCAAACCCTTTATTTCGGCAGGGCTCAGCAGGTGGCGCACAGCAACAGAAAACATAAGGATTTTTTTTTCACTCCATCGTCCAGCTTAAACTGCGGTGCTGTTCCTGAAACTATAACCGTCACCAGGTGCTTGTCTATCTGTTTCCGCAGCCGCCTGTCGTATTTTATTTTGTGCGAAATTTTCCAGCGCAAATCGCGCTTATCGGTGTGCCTTATTTTTTTTGTTGAAACAATCCGGTGGTTTTCATCTATTATTATAATGTGCGAGGTCATCATAACGTATAGGTTAAAGGTTGCGCATACAATTTAGCAAAAAGCAGCATACCCGCCAATTTTTTTTAATGCTGTTTACGGGGGTACGATGTAATGAAAAGAAATTCAGATATTTACGGAGAAATTGAGGAAGGGGAAAATGGGGAGATTAATGTGTTTTACGCAACAAATAGGGGTAGTGCTACTTGAACATTATAAAGAATGATTTTATATGGATAAAAAAGAAAAATGTGTTTATTTAGTTGGAAGACCGCCAATTAATGATTTTTTATCTTTTATGTTGACGCAAACAGTAGATGCTCAAGACTTGGATACTGGGCTGCTTACACAAGAATGGCGCGAGGCAAATGATAGAGTAAAGGAAATACAAGGCGCGGAGAGCGGGTTTTGTGATAACCATGCAATAACAGCTATTCCAGAAAATCTTCAACCTTTACTTGAAAAAGTTAAACAAGATGAAATAATGAAGAAATCATTTTCTTATATCCCGTATGAATTTGGAATGGTAGATTTAGATAAGTTAATAGTATTCCAAAAATTCATCAATCTTGGTCACATTGAAAGAATCAAGGAAGGAATTAGTAAGGACATGACAGATGAAAAAATTTTCGAATTGTGCATGCCTTTCAATCATCCAGTTCCAAATTTTAACGTTCAAAGAATTTCTCCAAATGCATTTGACTTCGTTTCAAGGTCAAATGATTTACGCTTTTTAGAAGCACGTTCTTTCAAAAAGGAAGAAGTAATAAATTACAATCCGCAGGGGGTCATTGCGGGAATTATTGGTCTTGTAGTCGGATATGGTTCAAATTATTTAAATGCTCTGTCAGTTAATAATCGTCTTATTTTGAATAATGGAAGTCATCGTGCATACGCTTTAAAAGATTTAGGTAAAAAATTTGTACCCTGTTTAATACAGAGAGTTTCAAGGGTTGAAGAGTTAGAATTTGCAGGACAACAAGTTCAACAATTTGTAATTAATCAAGCGCAAAATGTTCGCCCACCAGCATTGAAAGATTATTTTGATGATAAACTAAGAAAAATAGTTTTCCTATCCGAAAAAGCAAGACATGTTAGAATATCTTTTTCAACTGAAGGAATTGATTTACCTCTCTCATAGTTAAAAACAAACAGAATGGCACGACCAATTCTATATTCTTATTTTGAAAAAACAGCAAAAGTCCTTGAGGCAAATTATGAGAGGAGCGCAGACCAAAATGCTTCTAACAATCTTGGAAAAAACAGAGAGAATTTCTGTTCAAATTTTTTAGCCAATGTTTTACCACCTAAACTCAAAATAAATTCTGGTGAAGTTTGGGATAGTGTTGGTCACAAAACTGGACAACTTGATTTAATTATTACAAGGGATGATGCTCCGGCATTAGAATTTGGAAGTGATAATACCTATTTAGCGGAAGGTGTATTTGCTTCTATCGAAGTAAAATCAAATCTTGATAGAGTAAAATTGATTGAAGCAGGAAATACATTAAGTAAGGTCGAGCAATTAAAAATCAATGTTGGTTCAATGATAACCATAGGCAAACCATTACACAGACCATTACGAATTGTTTTCAGTTACACTGGTGCAACCTGGGAAACTTTATTAGATGAAATTAATAAGCGAAGTTGGCAAGAGCTTTTTGATTTAATATCTATACTTGACCAAGGTGTTTTAATAAATAAAGGAAGAATACTCAAATGGACAGGTGATCAACAATTCTTAACCGTAAAAGGTAAAGCCGCTTCTGTCGGTTTTTTGTATTTTTATCTTACAACTTATGGAACAAGTTTCCTCGGTCGTAATATTGAATTGAACCCTTACTTTGAACCAGTCGGAAACTGGAACGAATAGAATATATAATTTCACCTGCCAAGTTGCTCCATTTCAATTAAATCTAAAAAAATGAAATCAACTATTTTACTCTGCGCATTAACATCTTTACTTTTTTCTTGCAGTTCAAATGAACAAAGCAGAATTGATGACGATAAAAGGAGTTTGGAGGAAATAAAAACTAACGCTATAAATGAACTCACCTCCAAATACCATATAAAATATTTATTAGATACTCTTAGTTATAGTGATTTTAAATATTCAATAGATTTCAAACCTATTATAGCGTCAAAATTTCAATTAATAGACCGGTTCATATTAAAAGATATTTATGAAAAGGACTCTTGTGCATATGTTTCTATTGAGGCAGGTACTCTACCAACTCTTCATTTTGATTTCCAAATATCAAACGAACAAGTGAGAAAATTCAAACAAAAGGAGGAGAATATAATCTTAGTTGTAAGTATGTCTTCAGTGTCAAAAATAAAATTTCCTTTTATTGGCGAAATTGACGAAGAAGGAAGTATGACAATAAATTTGGACTTCATATCTTTCGATTTTATTGCCAAAGGAGAAATCATTGATATAGTTTTAATCAAAAAAGTATAATAGAATAGAATAATTAAGATAAATTTTTATGAATAAGTCCCAGAAAATAGTTTTAATTATAACTGCAATTATTTTAGTTATAATGCTACTTTTTCCTCCTTTTATTATTGAAATAAATAATTCTAAATTTAATCTTGGATACAACTTTATATTTTCTCCTCCTTCCTTCGGGGGGGTGATGGATGGATTTGTTGACAGTGGAACTTTATTACTTCAGCTTCTTGTTGTTATATTTACAGGTATATCATTTTACTTTATTTTTAAAAAGAATCCCAAAACCTAACGGTCGCGAAGCCCCTGTCAGGTTAAAAAAACACCATGAAAACAAAAATCAAAAAGTATTGCTTAATAGGCACTGCAATAATTGCAGGTATATTACTACTTACAAATCCCACACCTACCGATTTTAAAAATTACATGGGTTTAAATTGTCAATATTGCGTACACAGGAGAACTGCCAACTATTTATTTTTTTCAACCTATGAATTTCACATGGAAAATCATTCAAGAAAATATAGGGGTATTTTGAAAAACTTTTATGATATAAACTAGTTTCACCTGTTTTCACCTGACAGGTTCAGGCAGGCATGAGCCTGGTTCCTGTCAGTGTGATTAATGTTTTATACTTTTAACTTTTATTTTCCAAAAATCATACTGGCAGCCCGGGGGACTCCTTTGGAGGAACTGCGCAACCTGCCAGTTTATATTATAAAATGAAATTTTTAATACCAATAATATTATTCATAAGCTTGTTTTTTTCTTGCGGGCACAGGGAGGAAAAAAATCAAGCCGGTATTCAGTCGCCATTTGAAAAATTGAAAGAGGGAAATGAAAAGTTTGTAAGCGGGCATCCGGTGCATCCCGATGAATCACTAAACAGGATCAGGGAGTTAAAAAAAGGGCAAAATCCTTTTGCCGTTGTTCTTAGTTGTTCTGACTCACGGTTACCTCCCGAATTAATATTTGACCAGGGATTGGGTGATATTTTTTCAATACGTACAGCCGGCAACGTAATCGGAGACTATGAATTAGGAAGCATCGAGTATGCTGTTGAACATCTTCATTGCAAACTGATAGTGGTATTGGGCCATGAAAACTGTGGTGCCATCCAGGCATATGCAGCTTCCGAACACGAAAAGCATAACGACCATATTCAAAAATTAATAGACTATATAGCTGCTGAAGAAGAGGAACAAATCGTTCCGGATAGCTTAAAATCTAATATTGACGTTTTAGTTAAAGCTAATATTTTACATGGTGTTAACTTATTAAAATCATCCGTTCCGGTTTTAAAACCTCTTGTTGACAAGAATGAAATTGAAATTATCGGTGGGTATTACGACCTTGATAACGGAAAAGTTGAATTTGATAAGTGACGAAAGGTTGCCTATAACATTAAAGTTAAAAGAATTAAGCGTAACACAACATTATGAATGTTTAGTTGCTCTAAAATCCTGGTTTTGTTTTTGCTTTTTGAGGCTTCTGCATTCAATTTATTTGCACAGAATACCGATTCACTTCGTTCACCGAAAACGGCTGACACCTCTGCTCATTCACTTTCATCTGACACCTCAGGAGTAAAGAATAAAAAGTCATCCGAAATTGAAAAGCATTCGCCAGACACGGTGTTTTTAAAAAACGGGGATAGGTTAACAGGCAATATTTTATTATACGAGCAGGGCCGGCTTAAGATGGACGCGAAAGGCGGTCCGGGAATAGTATTTATAAAGTGGCAGAAAATACTTTCGGCAGGCGGGGGCAGCCGTCTCTTTAAGGTGGAGAATCAGCTCAAAGAAATTTACACCGGAACCATACAGTTTTCAAAAGACACCGGTGAAATAATTGTAAGAAACGAGCTGACGGATAGCAGCATCCTGTTTCCGGATATTTTACGCATCACTCCCGTTGAAGCGGCAAAAGACACAGTATTGCCTGTTCCGAAAACGGAAGAAAAAAGCAAAGAGGCCGCAGTTCAGAAGTTTTCGGCTGACACCGTGTTTCTATATAACGGTGATAAAATGACCGGCAAAATTCTGTCTTTCGAGCAGGGAAGATTAAAAATTGATGCACAAGGCCCGGGAATAGTCAATATTAAATGGCATAAGATAGTTACTATCAGCGGAGGCGACCGCGATTATAAAGTGGAAGATAGAGTGGGCGAGATTTATATAGGGAATATTAAGATTTCAAAAGACACCGGTGAAATTGATGTGGGTATCAAACCGGCTCACACCATCAACCTTGCAGATGTGGTTCGCATCTTTCCACTTGAGGATGACTGGTACCGGGGAATTAAAGGCAGTGTGGGAGCAGGTTTAAATTATGCAAAATCATCCGATGTATTCACTTCAAATGCGGAGTATAACCTCTACTATATTATTTCAAAATGGAGATTCATTAATGATTTCTCCTATATTTCAACAAAATCGAAGGACGAGCCTACATCGGTAAGGCTGCAGATTAATTTCCAGGCGCTTTATGCTTTACCTGATAAATGGGAATTGTATGAGCTGAATGCTTTTAACAGGAATGATGAGCTGGGAATAAGCTCCAGGATTTCATTTGGCGCAGGAGGCGGCAACAACCTTGTTCAGAGTGACCGGCAACGGCTGCTTGTCCTTACAGGAATTTTACAGAATTCCGAAAAAAATATTGAAACAAATGATGTGGTCTCAAATTTTGAATGGCCTGCAACTATACGGCACACCATTTACAGTTTTGCAAGCCCCGACCTTACTTCTGCAACAGAAATATCTTCATACGTGGGAATTACCGAAAAAGGCCGTTACCGCTTTGATGCCAGCACGGATATTACATGGGAATTTATCAATAACGTGTCATTGCAGCTTTCATTTTATTATAACTACGATAACAAAGTGGTGGAAGGAAAAACCTCTCAGAAAGACTATGGAACCGTGCTTTCGTTATTAGTAGATTTGAAATGACATTTATAACCGGCTGTATTAAAATCAAAACGTATCATTGCATAAGGGAACAAGGCATTTAATGGGAATATGAAATCAGAATCAAACATTAATAGTTAAATCCATGAACACAACAAAAGCTGACACAAAAAGCGGGAGTAATAAATCAATTATTCATTTTGCATTGTCTTTTATTATTGCCCTGGCATTGACTTATTTTATTAAAGAGCCGGGGTTTACTCAATCGCAGGTATATGTCATTTTCATACTCTTTTTTGCAATTGGTTTGTGGGCTACTGAGGCTATACCGGCATTTGCAGTAAGTCTTCTCATCACATCGTTCCTCGTATTTGCACTTGGCAATAAACATTTCAACTCAGCGCCTGAAGACATTTCGCATTATGTACACACATTTTCCGACAGCATTATATGGCTTTTACTGGGAGGTTTTTTCCTGGCAAAAGCCATGGCCAAGACAAAATTAGATGAAGCGCTCTTCAGGTTTACGCTCCAGGTTGCAGGAACCAATCCACGGAAATTATTGATAGGCATAATGGCTGCAACCATGGTAGCTTCCATGCTGCTGTCTAATACAGCTACCACCACTATGGTATTAGCCGCATTATTGCCATTGCTTAAATCATTAGATAAAAAATCAGGAGTTGCCAAAGCTTTATTATTAGGCATTCCTTTAGCATCAACCACCGGTGGCATGGCTACAATTATCGGAACGCCTGCAAATGCTATTGCCGTGGGTTCGCTGCAAAAAGCCGGTATTACCATAGAGTTTCTTGACTGGATGATTTACGGAGTACCCCTTGCCCTGGTTGTAACTGCAATTTGTTGTTTCGCTTTAATCAAGGTGTATATAAAAGACACCACTCCTATTTCTATTGCTTTTCTTGATGACCTTGAAAAAGATGTTAAAAAGGAATCGTCACTTCACCGCAAAATTGTTGTAGGCGTTATACTTGTTACCATTGGATTATGGTTAACCAGTTCATTACATGGAATAAAACCTCCTGCCGTATGCGCTGTTCCGTTAGTTATATTTACAATGACGGGTGTGCTAACCGGCAAAGATGTTCAAAGCTTAGGGTGGGATACCCTCTTATTGGTTGCCGGAGGTTTGGCGCTTGGGCTTGCACTGGATCATACGGGGTTATTAAAACATTATGCCGAAATCCTGATCACCATGAATTTAAACAGCATCCTGTTACTTTCCATTTTTGGTTTTCTCGCAATGATATTGGCGAATGTGATGACCAATTCAACCACCACCACTTTAATGGTGCCCATCTGCATGGCTATACTCCCTGCGTTAAAGTTAGAAGTGGCGTTGATCATTTCCCTTGCATCATCTTCAGCTTTGTTATTGCTGGCTTCCAGCCCTTCTAATGCCATTGTATTCGGAACAGGTTATCTTGAGCAAAAAGATTTCAGGCTGACGGGAATAATATTTGGCTTGCTCGGACCCGCTCTTACAATTTTATGGGTGCTTTTTATGACTTAAATAAATTCGAAACTATATCTGAATATAATAACCAAACATTTACAGGGAATGTTAAATACTTAAATAAAAATATCATGGAAAATACCGGCTATTCATTATTGCGTGACCCTCGGAACAACAAGGGTACAGCATTCACCTTAGAAGAAAGAAAAAAATATGGTTTACAGGGAATAATACCGGATGCAATTGAAACAATAGAAACTCAAATCATGAGAGTGAATGAGCAATTGGAAAGCCTTGACACCCCAATCAATAAATATATTTACCTGTCTAACCTTCTTGATAGTAACGAAACATTATTTTTCAGAACAATCATAAGCGATCCCGCAAAATTTCTGCCACTGGTATATACGCCAACTGTAGGAGAAGCCTGCCAGCGTTTGGGTCATATTGCACGAAAGCCAAGAGGTTTATTTATATCCATCGAACATAAGGGTAATATCAAAGCAATCCTGAGAAACTGGCCTGTTGAAGACGTACGTTTTACAGTGGTTACTGATGGAGGCCGGATATTGGGGTTAGGCGATCTCGGTATTTGCGGTATTGGTATTCCTATAGGTAAATTAGTTTTATATACCAGCTGTGCAGGTGTTCCTCCTGAACATACGCTTCCTATTATATTGGATGTGGGAACTAATAATGAGGAATTTTTAAAAGATCCGCTTTATCCCGGCCTCAGAAAAAAGAGAATACGCGGGCCCGAATTTGATGACTTTGTTGACGAGTTTGTAACAGCAGTAACGGAAGTGTTTCCAAAAATCTGCATTCAATGGGAAGATTTTCCCGGTGTTGATGCCATACGAATCCTGAATAAGTATCGCGACAAGGTGTGTACTTATAATGATGACATACAGGGAACAGCAGCCATAGCTACTGCGGGTATTATTACTTCCAGCCGTTTTTCGGGAAAGCCCTTTACCGAACAGCGAATTCTTTTCCTCGGTGCAGGTGCGGCAGCATTTGGCATTGCGGATATGATTGTGAGCAAGTTTCAAAAAGACGGACTAAGTAAAGAAGAAGCTTATAATCGTGTTTCGATGTTTGATGTGAACGGATTGCTTGTACAATCAAGAACTGATTTAGCCGAATATCAAAAACCTTTTGCACATGAGGGCGAACCATCAAATGATTTTGCTGCAACCATTCTTAAATTAAAACCAACAGCAATAATCGGAGTAAGTACCGTTGGCGGAGCGTTTAATCAACAGGTAATCGAAAATATGAGTAAAGTAAACGAACGGCCCGTTATTTTTCCCTACTCCAACCCTTCATCACATTCAGAATGTACAGCCGAGCAGGCCTACACCTGGAGTAAGGGCAAAGCCATATTTGCCAGCGGCAGTCCCTTTGACCCTGTAACCTACAACGGGAAAACATTTACATCCGGCCAGGGTAACAATGTGTTTATATTTCCTGCTTTGGGTTTGGCAATATTTGCCACCGAAGCAAAAAGAGTTACTGATGAACTATTTGTTACGGCTGCCGAAGCTGTGGCCGAACAGGTTACTGAGGAAGACTTCGCAAAAGGTTTAATTTATCCCCGTGTAGATACTATTTTAAAAGTATCTTATAACGTGGCCATAAAGATTGCTGAAAAAATATTTGAAAGCGGGTTGGCGGGAGTGGAAAAACCAAAAGATATCCGGGCGTTTATTAAAAGCAAAATGTATGAACCGGCTTATTGATAAAACCCGTGGTGCAGGGATCGTTATCTTTGAATATGAAAAAAAATGTGACGTCAAGAAAGAATTTTCGAATTTTTTATGAAAGCAACAGGGGAACCGCAACTCTTACAGCTTGTTTTTTAATTGTCTTTAAGACAGCGCTTAGCCAGGACATTGCTCTCACTTTTCCTTTGCCCGACCGTTGCAGCAGGGAATCTGCCGCGCAACGGGACAGTATTCTGAATTATTTTTATGGCGTGGCGGGAACAGGTTTTATTGGCAAAGAAGAATGGATAGGATTCTGCGAAGCAAAATACCAATGGGGAGGTGCGTGGCGGCCGATTGACGGGTATAAGCACACGTTATGCGGCTATCTTTCCGTTAAAAAAAACAAGAGCAATAAAAAGTATCATTTAATCTCTGACGGTGATGGTGATATGGTAGTTTACATCGTTCCTGATCCTGCTTTCCGGTGGCTGCAATTCAAATCCCTGAGACCGCAGGGACATTCCTTTAAAGATTTTTCGATCGCCTGCGAAGTGGCTATTAAAGAACCCGGCAACACGGTTAAAACGGATGCGGCAGATTTTTTTGAAAGCTTTCCCATAGATTCATTGCTGTATAAACCTGCCGGTGTTTACGGATCATGGGTAAGCGATATTCATCATGAAAAAAGCCCTGAGATACACCCTGTTCAGCAAATGTGGAGAACAGAGCAAAAGCCAAATAACGTTCTTGAATACCAGTTGTATTCATTCTTTGATAATAGCTCAAGGTTTGATGATGAAAACGATTTCGCTGATTCATGTCTTCTGAAGACGTGGGTTCCTGTTCCTTTAATTAACATTTTTTATGTACCGTTTGAAATTACAGCGAATGATAATTACCAACTTGTTTATGACATCACAATGCCATCATCTAACAACATTAATGTATATGATTCATTAGAAAATCAGCTTCGGCTTATTGTCAACGGAACATTAAAATTAATGGTAAATAAACCAAACAGCAGTTATCCAAAAGTAACTTTTCTGGATGTTTGCCAGGTAAACGAAAATACTATTCATGGTTATTTGGCAGTTGAAACTTCAATTGGAAAAGAGAACTCAAAAGCGGGTGCGCATGCCATTTTGAAAATATTGAAGTCAAAAACTGAAATGTCGGATGTACCCGCTAAAAAGCAATAAATAAAATTTAGCATGGATTCAAATAATCACCTCCATTAAATCTTTCCTGTAAATGTAAATTAACTTTTTAACTTTGTACAAATAAACCTAACCCTTAAAAATTATGGTACACCATCGAAAATATTATTTAATCGCATTACTTTCTTTTTTAATAATTTCATGCGCACCGCAAGTTGAGCTTACAACATCCTGGTCAAACAAAACTGCAAAAGTTAAAAGCACTCCAAACATAATGGCCATGGCTTTAGGAAAAGACCTGGCTAATCGCCAATCAGCCGAAAGTTACTTGGTAGCATATTTAAAAAATGCAGGTTATAATGCCATCGGCTCGTTAGATATTTTTAAACCTGAGATACAGAAGTACGACTCTCTTACCATGGTAAGTTTGCTGAAGCAAAACAGCATTGATCTGTTGTTAACAAATGCGGTTGTTAATGTAAGCGAAAAACAGCGTTATGTCCCCGGTAGTACATATTCAACTCCTGTGGGAACGTATGCGTATCCAACGTATCCTTATAATTATGGCGGATATTACGGATATTATGGAAACCGCAGTGATTACTACTACCGTACCGTTTATGAAACGCAAACCACCCCGGGATATACAGTTACCGATGTTGAAGTATTAATTGAGAGTAATTTGTACGATGTTGCTAATTCAGAATTACTTTGGGTGGGACAATCAAAAAGCTACACCAAAGAACCTACACCTGAATTATTTGATGCATTTGCCAAAGTTGTTGTTTCAGATCTCACCAAAACCATTTTGCTGCAAAAATAATTTGATGTGTATTTTGCATGTAAAATAATACGAAGAGCTTTCTTATTTTATTTAGTTTATTACCGGAGTTTCGTTTTGAGATGA
>JBIOHJ010000039.1:0-24264 GCA_044448905.1 Bacteroidia bacterium
ACCTGTTACGTTAGCCCGTACGGTAAATTAGTCTGACAAGGACTCCCTGCCTAAGCGGATAACCAAAACCTCTTTTGTCATGAGAAAGAAACGTGTGAAAGCAGGGCTTGGAGACAAGAACGTGCTGCAAAAGGTTGAGTTAGGAAGGCGGTTGGTAACTTCCTGTACAGGAAATGCCAATTTCCTTACTCCCAACCCTAAGCTGGTAGATATTACCGCTGCCAGCGATGCAGCCGAACTTGCCTTTAACAATGCACAGAATGGTGGAGATTCGGAGAGAGCTATCCTTGCGGAAAAGGAGCTTGCTCTGGACATCATCATTTCTGCTTTTGCCAGTTATGTTGACAGCATAGCTATGGGATTAGAAACGATTATTCTTTCTTCAGGATTCGAGGCTTCAAAAGATCCCGAACCGGGCGGTCAACCCGAACAGGTAACGGATCTGAGAGCTGAGATGATTAAGAAAAAAGGTGAAATTAAAACCCGGTTTAAACGGGTCAAAAGGGCTGTCGCCTACCTGGTTGAAATAAGCGACACTCCCGATGATGCCGGTTTTAAGCTGAAAGTTATCGTAACGGCTACCCGTTACCTGGTAACCGGTCTGAATTCACTGAGGAGTTACTGGTTCAGGGTGCGTGCTGTTGGCAGGGGTGGATTGCTGGGTCCTTACAGCGACCCCGCTGAAGGCATTGCCTTGTAAGGCAACAAGTCCGGAACACCTCTCTTGCGGAATGCAGGGGAGGTGTTTTTTATTTTAACACATCAGTAAATTTTCCGGTTGCGGAATCCGATTTAAACATACTCGCAGATTATTGCTCCCATAATCATGAAGCAAACAATCCAGAAACCCGCGTTTAGGGCAATGTATTTAAAGCCTTTGCGTTCGAATAAAGCATTAACCGATATAATGGGAAGGGCTACTGTCATGCCGCCAATAAATCCATGAAGGGCGCCATGCCGGTAGCTGCGGAATTCATGCCCGTATTGATTCATGAAATCAGTAAGCATGCTGTCAACATGTGAACCGGGTACGCCAAACCCAACAGTATTCATTAAAATAGAATACATGTGCCATTGGTGCACCACCATGAGGTTAAGGGCAAAGGCAACAAGAAAACTGAATACATAGGTCAACCCGAATATGAGCGCCATGTTTGCGCCTTTCTTGCTTTCTTCGGTTACACCGGCTGCTTTCATCCAGGCGGTTCCGAATACTTTAGGGTGATACCAGATAAATCCCATTACTAACGGTACGAGTGCAGCAAGTGCAATAACTAAGATGTTGGGTTGCATGATTTTAGGTTTTAAGTTTGGTCAAATGTAGAATTGTTTTTTGAATAGGCAAAAGAAGCCGGTTGCAGGTCATTTTAATAACTGCTTTAACTCTGCGCCTTTGCGTCTCTGCGTTCAATTTTTTTAAACGCAGAGACACAGAGACGCGGAGGGGCAAAAATGCAACCGCTAAATAATCACCCCGTCTTTCATCGTCAGCTTACGGTCAGCCATGTTCGCGAATTCTTCGTTATGGGTAACAATTACAAAAGTCTGGTTGAACTCCTTGCGCAGGGTAAAAAATAAATCGTGTAATTCTTTTGCATGGGTTGAATCTAAATTTCCCGAAGGCTCATCAGCAAGAATAATAGAGGGATTATTTATCAAAGCCCGCGCAACAGCCACACGCTGCTGTTCACCACCCGAAAGTGCTGCGGGTTTATGGTGGCTCCGTGAATTAATGCCGAGGTAATGTAAAAGTTCAGTTGCTTTTTTTTCTGCCTGCGGTTTTGGAGTCTTTGCGATAAATGCGGGAATGCAAACATTTTCGAGCGCTGTAAATTCAGGAAGCAAATGATGAAACTGGAAAACAAACCCAATATGTTTGTTTCGGAACTGCGACAGCTTTTTTGTTGAAAGCTCTGTAACTGCGGTTCCGTCAATTTTAACTGTGCCCGAATCGGCATTGTCAAGTGTTCCGATAATCTGGAGCAACGTGGTTTTTCCCGCGCCCGAAGCGCCTACTATGGCAACAATTTCACCTTTGTTAATGGAAAGGTTAATTCCTTTCAGCACATGTAGCGTGCCGTACGATTTATTTATGTTTTGCGTTTCGATAATCATTTGCAGCGGACGAAATTACAAATATGGCGGAAAGTGGTAGCGGGTCATTTTAATTAGAAGCTGGTTTAGCTCTGCGCCTCTGTGTCTCCGCGTTTAAAAAAATTGAACGCAGGGACGCAGAGTTGCAGAGAAAAAATTCGAATTGACCCACTACCCGGAAAGTTAGCCATCATCCAGATTAAATCAGATTTGTATTTTCGTGAATTAATTTAATGTATGATTCCTCGCTTCAATAAACAAGGTCTGGCAAGAGTAAAAACTCTTTTAAGCACGCCTAAAAAAATTGCCATCATCACCCATCACAAACCCGATGGTGACGCGATGGGTTCTTCTTTGGGGTTATATAATTATTTAATTCAAAAAAAACATAAAGTACAGGTGGTTAGCCCAAGCCGATATCCTGAGTTTTTATTCTGGATGCATGGAAATAACAAGGTGATTAATTATGACGATTCGCCAGGCAAATGCAGTGATGCATTGCTGAATTCCGAAGTGATTTTTTGTCTCGATTTTAATTCACCCGACAGGGTTGAAAAATTAAAGCCGGTGCTGCTGAATTCAAAGGCTGTTAAAATTTTAATGGACCATCATCTTACTCCCCGCAAATTCTGTGATATTGTTTTTTCATTTCCCGAATCGTGCGCAACCAGCGAAATCGTTTATCATTTTATTAAACAAACGGGGGGAGAAAAGCTTATTAATGAGGCCATCGCGGAATGCCTGTACGCTGGCATCATGACCGATACCGGGTCGTTTCGCTATTCATCTATGACACCCGATACCCACCGGGTAATTGCAAACCTGGTTGAAACCGGAATTTCCAATCACAAGATTCACGAATTGATTTACGATAATTTTTCGGAAAACCGGATGCGGTTTTTAGGATATTGTATCAAAGAAAAGCTTACCGTTCTGCCTGGATTCCACACCGCTTATATTGCCGTTACCCGCAATGAGCTTAAAAGATTTAATCACCAGCCGGGCGATACCGAAGGCGTGGTAAATTACGGCCTTGGAATAAAAGGAATCAACATGGCGGTTTTTTTTTATGAGCAGGATGACCAGGTAAAAATATCATTTCGTTCGCACGATGATTTTTCGGTTAAAGAAATTGCAGAAAAATATTTTGACGGTGGCGGTCACCTGAATGCTGCCGGGGGTAAATCAAGAGACAACCTGGAGGACACAATAAAAAAGTTTTTATCCATTCTTCCGAAGTATAAAAAGCTTCTCAGTAAATGAAAATTTATTTTATTAAAAATTCATGGCTTGCATTATTTATTGCCGGTATTTTTTTTATTGCCTGTTCCGGCAATAATGAGAAAAATAATTCCGATGAATCAACCCATCAAGCTGCGAAGCTGAAAGAAGATCTTATCAGCGCAAACCGCACTTTTAATAAAAATCAATTGCAAAATATTGATGAGTACATTCAACGCCACAATTTGCAAGCCGATACCACGCTGAGCGGATTACGGGTTAAAATAAAAAAAACAGGTAAAGGGCGAATAGCTGAAAAAAATAATTATGTAGTTATTAATTACAAGCTGACGTTGCTTGACGGAACGCAATGTTACAATTCTGACAGCATTGGTCCCTGGAAATTTTCGCTCAGCTTTGATGATGTGCCGAATGGATTGCGTGAGGCTGTAAGCATGATGCGTGTTGGTGACAGAGCTTTAGCCATCATGCCTGCTTATCTTGCTTACGGGATAACGGGCGATGGAAACAAAGTACCTCCGAACGCAGCATTGGTGTACGAAATTCAATTGTTGAAAATAGAATAGGCTTTTTATTTTTTCAGAAGCAGGAAAACAGTGGGGCGTTTGTTGATTTCCGGTTTTGCTTTCACCCATTCCTTTACCGACATCGTATAGATTCTTTCACTGTCAAGCGAGATATCAGTTGCAATGCATAAAAGTGTTTTTCCTTCACAGCTCTGAATGATGCTTTCCAGCAATTGCATATTCCGGTAAGGAGTTTCGATAAAAATTTGTGTTTGTTGTTTTTGAAAAGATTCTTTTTCGAGCTGTTTTATTTTTTGACTGCGTTCATTTTTTTCAATCGGCAAATAACCGTGAAAGCAAAACTGTTGTCCGTTCAATCCTGATGCCATCAGGGCAAGCAGGATGGAGGAAGGGCCTGTTAACGGAACAACTTTTATTTTCAACTCATGCGCTTTTGAAATTACATCAGCGCCCGGGTCAGCAACAGCGGGGCAACCGGCTTCGCTGATTAACCCTATGTTTTTGCCTTCAATTGCATGAAGCAGCATCCCGGTAATTCCGGATGTCAAATCGTGCTTGTCCAATTCAAAAATTTTTAACTGTGGCTGGCTAACTAAAGGATTAACCTTTTTTAAAAAATGTCTTGCTGACTTTTCATTTTCAACAATGAAGTATTCTATTTGAGAAACCGTTTCAATAACCTGTTGCGGTAATGAAAGCGTTACCTTAGTTTCGCCCAGCAATGAAGGAATAAGGAATAATTTGCCTTTTGCCATCAGTAGTTTGCCACCAATATTACTACGTTGAGCGGAAAAATACAATTAACTTTTTTACGAATGGAAATAATTTTTACTTTTATTCCTCAATTCAAATTTGCGCATATATACAATTATGGAAAAACTAATTTTTGATAAATCGTATTTAAGTATTTTTTATGATGATGATGAAAAATTGATTCATCTGCGCTGGAAAAAGCTTGCCACACCGGAAGAGTTTCGCGAAGGTTTGAATTTTGCACTTTCCAAAGTAGTGGAAAACAAAATTGAAAGATGGCTTGCCAATTTGCGGGATATGAGTGTAATAAGAGAAGCCGAAAGAAAATGGACAAACGAGGAGTGGTTCCCAAGACTTGTAAAAACCGGGTTACGAAAAATGGCTATAGTAAATTCACTGGATTATCTTAACCAATCCTCTGTAACAAAAATAATGACGCATGCTGGCAACATCATAAATTTTGAAACGCATTATTTCACTGATGCAGAAAATGCAAGGGCATGGCTGGTTTCGTCCTGAGTAATTCAGGCACTATTAATATTAGTGTTCTGTTGCAGCCACTACAGAAATTTCAACACCGGCATCTTTTGGCAACCGCGAAACCTGAACGGTTTCTCTTGCCGGAAAATCAGATAGAAAATAGCTTCCGTAAACTTCATTGACAGAAGCAAAATCGTTCAGGTCAGTTAAATAAATGGTGGTTTTAATAATATCAGCAAGGCTGCTTCCGGCTGATTCAAGAATTGCTTTAATATTCAGCATTACCCGGCCGGTTTGCAATTTGATGTCACCCGGAATAAATTGATTTGTTTTGGGATCTATCGCAATCTGTCCCGATACAAAGATGAAACCTCCCGATTTTATGGCCTGGCTGTAATGTCCAATCGGGGCCGGAGCCTGCTCTGTAAAAATTGTTTTTTTCATTAATGATTTTACATTTTGTGAATAACAACTTAAAAATACCGCATGTAAAAATAGGGTAATTGAAATAACTTTTTTCATGGTTGCTTATTTTGATTTTTAAAGTATAAAAGTAATCTTTAACAATAGAGCCACAGGGTTTAAAATTAATTTTATATTTGACCCCTTCAAAGAGGGGAAAGCTGAAAACCCGTAACAGAGTAAGCAAAAATGATCAATCTAAAAACTATATGAAATTAAAAGAATCACTTATCAGTTTAATTGCACTTGCAATTTGTATTTCAACATCGTTCGCCCAGAAGCTCGATAAATTCGGAGCCGACATGGGAAAAAAGTCAGTAATGGGAAAAGATGTGCGTGCACCCTACACGGATGTAATCAGCTACTATGGCTATGTGAAACCGGGCGGCACACCCGATGAAGCCCGTGAAGGAAAAAAATATTATTATTTGTATTTGTGGGTTCCTGCTGCTGCTCCGGAAATTGGAATCAGAATGGTTTCGCCTGTTCCTGACAAGATGGCTCCTGCTGAAACTGATTTTGTTTCGCCCGATTACAAGGATAATATGACCGACAGGGCAAATTATTTTGATACATGGGTAACGTTAGAGCGGGCACTTGAAGTTACCAGTCTTGACCAGGTGGCAGCAAAAGCCAAAACTTCAAAGTATACTTCGTACGGGCATGATGATGATTCAGGCGAATTACCTGCTCAACCATCAGGAAGCAAGTACAATTCTCTTATGCGTGTTACCAGCGATGTGAACGATCCGTTAAAATCATTGGTAGCCGGGCTATATCGCATAGGTTTTACCACTTACAAAACCGGTGAAGTACAGGGAAGTTTTATTGCACAGGTTGGCGCTCCTGTAAAATTACCCGGAGTTAAAATTGCAAAGAATCCTGAGGATTTAGCGAAATAATTAACGATTAAAATCGTGTCTTGCAATAGCCACAGATTCACAGAATAAAGGGAAAAAATACTTCATCTGTGAATCTTTGGCTATTCTTTTATTTGCTGATAATTACAAATTCCGTTCTCCGGTTTTTTGCTTTACCTATTTCATCAGTATTAGAAGCAACCGGCCTGGTTTGCCCGAAACCTTTATAAGAAAGGCGTGCAGCATTGATACCCTGTTTGATTACATAATTGTAAACAGCCCTGGCCCGGTTGCTGCTCAGTGTCAAATTATTTTGTTCACCTCCTTCATTGTCGGTATGTCCATGAATTGCCACATTCACTTTAGGGTTTTCTTTTAAAAACTCGCTGAAATCTTCTATCACACGTTTCGACATTTCTTTAAGCTCATACGAATCGGAATCAAATAAAATGTCGTTCAGGGTATAGGCATTTCCCAATTCAATTTTCTTTATATCCAGATCGAGCCTTACAGGTTTTGAATTGATGCTGTCGTCAACAGCAAAATATTTCGAATTAAATGCATAATCTTTTTGTTTAATAGTGAGGATGTAATCGCTGTCAAACAAAACAGCCTTTGCATATTTCCCGGTGTTCGAATCGTATTCAACATCCATCACCTGGTCGGTGGATATATTTTTTAATTCAATTTTTGCAGCATACGGTATCTCATTATTTTCATCTCTAAACTGACCCGATAACATCAACGTTTTTTCCGGGCGGACTTTTTCTGGAAGTTCAAACGAATAAATATCATATCCGCCTGTACTGTTTAAATTGTTAGAGGCAAAGTATCCCTTTTTTCCATCTGTGCTCACAAAGAAACCTACTTCATCAGCTTCGGTGTTTATCGGGTAACCCAGGTTGGCAGGCGTACCCCAGTTTCCGTTCGAATCACGTTTGCACATGTAAATATCGAAGCCACCCATTCCCGGTAGGCTATCTGATGAAAAATAAAATGTTTTGTCATCGGGATGAATGAAAGGCGATTTTTCGTTCCCGTTCGTATTTATTTTGGATGAAAGCTTAACAGGGTCTGACCATTTTCCATTTTTTCTTTTCGTGACAAAAATATCGGACGTGCCATAAACCGAATCGCGATAGCTGGCAAAGTACAAAGTTTTATTATCGGATGAAATGCTTGGTTGCGCATCCCATTGCAAAGAATCGTTTACATTATCACCGAGATTTTTTATCGGATCCCATCCATCGGTTTTCCAGTCGGTGTAATAAATATCAAAGTTGCCGTTATTGTTAACGGTAAAGTACAGATGCTGGTTATCAAGGCTTATGGTGGGCCCGCCTTCGTTATTGGTGTTTCGCAAATTAAAAGGCCAATCCATAGGCTTGCCGTTGTCAAATTCACCATCAGGCTGGCGTGTTGCCTGAATAAATTTTTCGACACTAACCGGAGTCAGCGAACTTTTAGTTTGCATTTCAAACCTGCGGGTGAAATAACAAAATTCATTATCGGCTGATATTATTGCAAGATATTCGGGATCACTTGTACTCACTCCCTTCACAGGTTTCGGATAAAAAGGAACAGGATTTGCCATAAGCTTAGCCCGTGCAATCATCTGTTCAGCGTCTTTCACCTGCTTTTCTTTTGCTGTGCTTCCAAAATCCAAAAAGCCTTTAAGATACTTTACAGCTTCATCGTATTTTTTTGTATCGTATAAATAAGAACCCAAACGATAATGCGGTTCGGGAGATGCATCGGGACATGTTTCTATTAAGCTCTTGTATGCTTCCTTCATGGTTTTAAAATCTTTTTTGAACCAAGCTGCATTTCCCAGCAAAAGATAAGGGTCAGCAAAAGTGGTATCTTCTTCAATCGCTTTTTCGCACCATTCTTTTATCGTTTCATAATCTTTACTTGATTTTTTTGCCGATACTGCTTTATCGTAATATGAAATTGCTTTTTTGTTTTGAGAGAGTGGGCAGGGAGAAGCTTTTTGGGCAAATAATGATGAATGATAGATAATGAATAATGAATGCAGAGCGAAAAAGTAAATAAATAATTTGTTGGAAGCGATTGTTTTCATCATGGTAACACAATTTGCACAAAGTAAATAAATAATAGGAGGATGAAAGGATGTAAAAGGAGCAATGCCAAATCAGGGATTAATATTGGCGAAATGGAAAAAAATGTATTTTCGTTGCGAGTTTTTCCAACGTACTGTAAAAAAAGCCAGGGAAGTGTAAACAACATTATTTTTAATAATGAAAATCAAGTGGACATGAACATTCTGATTTTTGGTGCTTCCGGTAAAACCGGACATGAATTGGTAAAACAGGCCTTACAGCAAGGACATGCTGTGACAGCATTTGTCCGCACACCGTCCAAACTTAAAGTTCAGCATCGGGATTTGAAAGTTGTTCAGGGCGATGTAACGGATGCATTTTCCGTGCAAAATGCAATAAATGGAAATGATGTCGTGCTTTCTACATTAGGAGCAAAAAGCCCGTTTAAATTTGACCAATCGGTTGTGGATGGTGTGGGCAACATTATAAAAGCGATGGAGCAAAACAATGTTTCCCGGTTTATTTATATGTCATTTGTCGGAGTGAAGGAAACACATGGTAATGCAGGCTTTGTAATTAAATATATTGCCCCCAAACTTTTGTCAACTGAAATTGCCGGACATGAGGCCAGAGAAAGTATGATCAAACTGTGCAAGTTAAACTGGACTATAGTTCGGCCGCCTACATTGACAAACGGAAAACATATTGCGCAGTTCAGAAGCGGTGAAGATATTACTTCGAAAGGTTTTACAGTTACATTTTCGCGTGCCGATGTAGCTGATTTTATGCTCCGTCAATTAACGGATAATACATTTTTAAGAAAAGCACCCATTATAATGTATTGAGTTTTTCTGCTTTATTTTTGCATAAAGCTATTTTCAAAAATTGTATGAAAATTTCACGAACTTTTATTGTAATCATCTCGATAATCATTATATTGATTCTGGTAAAAATAATTTTCTTCCCCGGGAGTAAAAAAAGTCCCGCTGCAAAGGGAAATGCTGATGCACCCGTTTCGGTTACGGGCTTTGCTGTAAAACCGCAACGCTTTGAAAGTGTTATTAAAACCAACGGAACCATTTATGCCAATGAGGAAGCGGAGCTGCGTGCCGAGATTGCGGGGAAAATCATAATGATTAATTTCAAAGAAGGCGGAACAGTTAATGAAGGAGACTTGCTTGTTAAGATAAACGATGCCGATTTACAGGCGAATTTAAGAAAACAGAATGCACAGCTAAAGCTTGCGAATGATAAGCTGGCTCGGCAATCAAAGTTGGTTGAAATAGGAGGCATCAGCCGCGAAGAATATGAAATGAACCAGACAGAGCTTTCGAACATTCAGTCGGATATTGATTTCACGAAAGCGCAAATTGCAAAATCACAAATACATGCGCCTTTCAGCGGAAACATCGGTTTGAAAAATATCAGCGAAGGAAATTATATAACTCAGAGCACAGTGATTGCAACCATCCAGCAGTTGAATCCTGTTAAAATTGATTTTACAGTCCCTGAAAAATATTTAAGCTACTTGGGTAAGGGAAGTAAAATAAAGTTCTCCACCGGTGAATCTGAATCAGGGAAAGAATACGAAGCTGAAATTGCTGCTATCGAACCCATGATTGATCCCGCAACACGCAGTGTTAAAATACGCGCCCGTGCTTCAAATGATGACAAGACATTATACCCGGGAGCGTTTGTACATGTTGAACTAACAGTAAACATATCGGATAAAGCCATACTTATTCCCACAGAAAGCATAGTGCCTGTTTTGAAAGGAAAGAAAGTGTACGTAAGCAGAAGCGGAGTGGTGGAAGAAATAAAAATAGAAACCGGTGAAAGGACAGAAGACAAAGTAGAAGTGCTCACCGGCATATCTGCAGGAGATACAGTGCTGACAACGGGAGTTTTACAGGTAAAAAAAGGAAGTAAAATAAAATTTACTGAAGTTAAATAACGGGCTTGTATGAATCTTTACGAATTAAGCGTT
This sequence comes from Bacteroidia bacterium, assembly GCA_044448905.1. Lineage (GTDB taxonomy): Bacteria > Bacteroidota > Bacteroidia > AKYH767-A > OLB10 > JBIOHJ01. The sequence continues at coordinate 10,469 of JBIOHJ010000039.1, forward strand.
AAGCGCCCGGTACTTGCCATAGTAATGTCGCTGGTTATTTTGCTTTTTGGAGCCATCGGCTATACTTTTCTTGGTGTTCGTGAATATCCTTCCATAGATCCTCCTGTTATCAATGTGCGCACTTCGTATCCCGGTGCCAGCTCAGATATTATCGAATCGCAGATAACTGAGCCGTTAGAAAAGGTTATTAACGGTATACAGGACATTCGAACTATTTCTTCAGCCAGCAGCCAGGGCACCAGTAATATCACCGTTGAGTTTAACCTGAGTGCCAATCTTGAAGCTGCAGCTAACGATGTGCGTGATAAAGTTTCGCAGGCAGTTCGAAACCTTCCCAGGGATATTGATGGTTTACCCGTAGTTACCAAATCAGATGCGAATGCCGATGCTATTCTTTCACTCACGGTTGAAAGCAATACCCGCAACACGCTTGACCTGAGTGATTACGCTGAAAATGTTATCGGGCAGCAAATGATAACTATTCCCGGTGTAAGCAACATACAAATATGGGGTCAGCGAAAGTATGCCATGCGCCTGCGAATGGACCCTGCACGGCTTGCCGCATACAGGCTTACTGCTATGGATGTGAAGGCCGCGCTCGACAGGGAAAATATTGAGCTGCCCGCAGGAAAAATTGCAGGTGATAAAACAGAACTGACTGTTCGCACAACCGGGCTTCTCCGTACCGAGAGTGATTTCAATAACATGATTATTGTAAACGATGGTAGCCAACTTATTCGTTTTCGTGATGTCGGGTTGGCTGAGCTGGGCCCTGAAAATGAAGAAACAATTTTACGCCAGTCGGGCACTCCCATGATAGGTATTGGAATTATCCCGCAGCCCGGAAGCAATTACATTGAAATTGCCGATGAGTTTTACAAGCGTGTGGAGAACGTAAAAAAAGATTTGCCAAAGGACATTAAGCTGGGTCATGCCCTCGATAATACACGGTTTGTGCGCAAATCGCTTACTGAAGTAAAAGAAACATTGCTCATAGCCGTGACACTTGTTATCCTGATTATTTATTTATTCTTCCGCGACTGGCTGGTTGCAATACGCCCGTTGATAGACATACCGGTTTCATTGATAGGTGTGTGCTTTATAATGTATCTCGCGGGATTTTCAATCAATGTGCTCACGCTGCTCGCCATAGTCCTTGCCACGGGCCTGGTTGTAGATGATGGAATTGTTGTTACTGAAAATATTTTTAAAAAAGTAGAACATGGACTAAGCCCGAACAAAGCCGCAATTGAGGGGACAAAGGAAATTTTTTTTGTAATCATATCAACTTCTATCACGCTTGCTGCCGTTTTCATGCCTGTTATTTTTTTAGAGGGATTTGTAGGAAGGTTGTTCCGTGAATTCGGAGTAGTGCTTGCCGGGGCCGTTTTGATTTCGGCATTTGTTTCGCTCACACTAACTCCTATGTTAAGCGCGAGATTTATCAGGAAGGATAAAAAACATTCACGTTTTTATGAATTGACTGAGCCTTTTTTCAACCGGCTGATTTCTTCTTACCAGCGTTCGCTTGAAGGATTTATGAAAGTAAAACGCTGGGCGCTGGTAATCATTGCAGGTGCTGTTATTTTGATTTTTGTAATTGGCGGAGCGCTGCAAAGCGAATTGTCACCGCTCGAAGACCGGAACTGGCTGCGCATGCTGGTTACCGCGCCTGAGGGCGCATCCTATGATTACACAGATAATTTCCTGCTTAAGCTCTCGGAAATTGTTGAAGATTCGGTTCCTGAAAAAAACATAATGCTTACCGTTACCGCACCGGGTTTTGCAGGTTCAGGTGCGGTGAATACCGGTTTTGTAAGATTGGTTTTGAAAACCCCTGATCAGCGTGAACGTTCGCAGCAGCAGATAGCCGACCAGCTTTCGGGAATGGCAAGGAAGCTAACCGAAGCACGGGTATTCGTAGTACAGGAACAAACTATTTCAGCAGGAGGTGGACCGCGTGGAGCATTACCTGTTCAGTACGTATTGCAAAACCAGGATTTTTCTAAATTGCAAACAGCAGTTCCTAAATTCCTGGAAGAAGCCAATAAAAGCAAAGTGTTCCAGGGTGTGGATGTAAACCTGAAATTCAACAAGCCGGAATTATCAATCACCATTGATCGTGATAAAGCGAGAAGCATGGGTATATCTGTAAATGATATTGCGCAAACACTGCAGCTCGCATTAAGCGGGCAGCGCTTTGGTTATTTTATCATGCAGGGAAAGCAATACCAGGTAATAGGGCAGGTGGATCGCGCTGATCGCGATGAGCCTTATGACCTTTCCAAATTTTATGTCCGTAATAATGTGGGCGAATTAATTCAGCTCGATAATGTTATTGCTGTTAAAGAAGTGAGCAGCCCTCCTCAATTGTATCACTATAACCGTTATCCGTCAGCAACTATTTCAGCGGGACTGGCAACAGGTTATACCATAGGTGACGGTATAAAAGAAATGGATAGAGTTTCTGCATCTGTTCTAGACGAAAGCTTTTCTACAGCACTTACGGGAGCTTCGCGCGATTTTTCGGAGAGCAGCTCCAACGTGCTGTTTGCTTTTTTTCTTGCTTTAATACTAATCTATCTGGTGCTTGCCGCTCAGTTTGAAAGCTTTATTGATCCGTTTGTTATTATGCTTACTGTTCCCCTTGCTATATGCGGGGCGTTAATTTCACTGTGGTATTTTAATCAAACACTGAATATTTTCAGCCAGATCGGAATTATCATGCTGATAGGATTGGTAACTAAAAACGGAATTTTAATTGTGGAGTTTACCAACCAGCTCCGTGAAAGGGGAATTGAAAAATCAAAAGCGGTAATTGAAGGCGCTGCTTCGCGATTACGACCCATCTTAATGACCAGCCTTGCAACCATGCTGGGCGCATTGCCCATTGCACTTGCTTTGGGAGCAGGTTCCAAAAGCCGTATGTCAATGGGAATTGTAGTGGTTGGCGGGCTTTTGTTTTCACTGATTCTTACGCTGTATGTAATTCCAGCTATGTATTCATTCCTTTCACGAAAAAAAGATACGGTGTATGAAGAATAAACTTTTTCTCAGCCTTTTTTTAACTTTTATTTCTGTATCTGCAAACTGCCAGGTGGTTATGACACTGGAAAACGCAATTGACCGCGCGCTGAATAATAACTTCTCAATCCACATTGCGCGCAATGAAAGTGAAATAAAAAATAATGATGCTACTGCAGGCAATGCAGGGATGTTGCCGCAGGTGAATGGTAATGTCGACTACATCTCTTCCACCAATTCTACGAAACAGTCTTATTCTGACGGTTCGGAAATAAATAAGGACGGGGCAAAACAAACCACTTTAGTAGCAGGCGTAACCCTAGACTGGGTTTTGTTTGACGGATTGAAAATGTTTGCTTCATATGACAAGCTGAAAGCTCTTTCGGAGCAGGGAAAAATTGATTTAAAAATTCAAATGGAAAGTGTGATTGTTGAAGTGGTAAAAGCGTATTACGGTACGGTGAAAGAAAGCCAGTTGCTAAAAGCGCTGCAGGAATCGTTTACTTTTTACGAGGACAGGCTGTCAATTGCCGAAAAGAGATATACACTGGGCTCTTCTTCGAAGCTTGGTTTTCTCCAGTCGAAAGTGGATTTGAATGAACAGCAGGCTGCTATACTTCAGCAACAGGAAAATTTAATAGTTGCCCGCACTGAATTAAACCGGCTGCTTATTTATCCTGTTGACAGCAGCTTCCTTGTTGAAGATACCATAATCTTTAATTACGACCCTGATTATGCCTCTTTGAAAACCGGGCTGGCAAATAATATTCAGCTATTGAGCATTGAAAAAAATATCGGCATCAGCCGGTACACCGTAAATGAATTAAAAGGATTACGTTTTCCTGTTATTTCAGCCAATGCAGGGTATTTGTATTCGGATAATAAAAATGATGCGGGATTTTTTCTAAAGAACCAAACCAACAGCCTCCAGTTCGGGTTAACCGCCCGTTATAATTTATTTAATGGCTTTAATACATCACGGCAAATTAAAAACGCAAATATCAGCCTGCTTAATTCACAATTGCAGCTGGAGGAAACAAATCACAGCTTACATGCCGATTTGGTTATTGCATATGAGCATTTTAAAAATTCGAAAAACAAGCTTAATCTCGAGGAGGATAATATTGGCTACGCACGCGAAAACGCTTTTGTGTTTACTGAAAGTTTCCGGCTTGGAGGCGCCACTATTTTGCAGGTAAAATTTGCGCAGGAAAGCCTGAATGATGCCATTGCACGGTTGGTGAATGTGCGCTACGAAACCAAAATAGCCGAGGTGGAGTTAATGAGGCTTACAGGACAATTGGTGAAATGAACTATTTCAAAAAAATCAGTAAACGTATTTATGTTTCGTTTTAAAGCGCTTTTATTGCTTTTGATTTTTATCCCCGAAGAAAACGTTTGGGAGCTGAGAAAAAACCAAGACAATATTTTGGTGTACACACGTAAGGTCATCACCTCTGATTTTAAAGAAATAAAATGTTTAACGCGAGTACATTCCACACTTTCGTCAATTGTTAAGCTGCTCACCGATGTTGACCATTATACCGACTGGATTTATAATTGCAATACCGCCACTGTTGTGAAAAAAGTAAATGACGCTGAAATTTATTCGTACCAACTTTTTTATGTGCCGTGGCCTGCCGATAACCGCGATATTGTTTCGGTTGTGAAAGTAACACAGGATAAAAAGACAAAAATAGTTACTGTGCTTTCGGATATTGTTCATGGAATGATGCCTGAGAAGAAAGGAGTAGTGCGGGTAAAAAAATTTCATTCATCATACCTGCTTATTCCTAAAGACAGCGGGTATGTGGACATTAACTATGAAATAGGCACCGACCCGGGTGGTATTGTCCCGGCATGGCTGGTTAATATGGTAATTGTAAAAGCTCCCTTCAATACTCAGCAAATGATGAATGACTTGCTGCAAACGCCAAGGTATAAAACAGCAAAGCTTAATTTTATAGCTGAACCCTGATTTTTTGGAAAACATGGAAAACTGTTTTATAAACACAGAGGCGCAAAGACGCAGAGGAAAACGAAATAAAATATTCTTTGCGCCTCCGCGTCTCTGCGTTTATTTTTATTTTAATAAAGGGTGGAGTATTTAATTTATTCTACCTTGCAGCCATAAACAATTCTAAAAACTAAACCATAATGAAAAAAACAATCATTTCGATGATGGTGGCTATTGCCATCCTCTTCATGTACGCTGATACATCAGCACAACCAGGCACCGAAAACTACACAACAGTGAATGTTCAGATGCTAAAAACCAAATGGCCCGAAAAAGGCACATTGAAATCGCGCGATTCGCTTGTCGCAATTTATAATGACAATGTGATTAAAAAAAATGAATATATTATGAATCACCGCGAATATTCGCACTGGTTCACTGCAAACAATAAAGATTATATGGTGATTGAAGAATACAAAAACTTTGACGCAATGGAAAAGTCTTTTGAAATGAATACCGAATTAGAGAAAAAAGCATGGCCCGATGAAAAAAAGCGCAAAGAATTTATGGATGCTATGAACGCTTATTTTGAAGACTGGCATGGTGATGCACTTTACCGTTCCAACCCGGTTCTATCAAAATAGGGTGTTACAAGTTTATTAACTGTTTTAAAGCGCGGGCTAACCCCCGCGTTTTTTTATTTTCCTTTCTGGGTAAGAGGACACTCTCACTTTCCCGGTACGTGTTGAATATTGCTACATTTGGTGTCATACAAGCTGGCTCATTCTCCACTGGAAGAATACCCTCTTCTTCGTTATCGAAAACCTTAGCCGCTCCGAACAAACAGGCAAACAAAAACTTTAAGCATGCAATGAACTCTGAATTTAGCAAATGAACGAAAACATAAATGAATAACTTACCATAAACTTATTGTTATGTACGATCTTCCATATCACAAAGAAAAAAATGAGCAAGTAATTAAAGAATTTATTGATCAGCATCCGTTTGCTTTTTTAGCCGGATGTGATTCAGAAAATAAACCTGTTGCCACACAGGTGCCGGTTTTTATTGAAGAACATGACGACAGGAAAATATTAAAGGGTCATATAATGAAGAATACAGACCATCATAAAGCCTTTTTGCATAATAATAATGTTCTTGTAGTTTTCACCGGTAATCACACCTATGTAAGCGGTACATGGTATAGTAATCCTCATACGCCTTCTACATGGAACTACATGAGCGTACATGCTAAAGGCATTATCAGGTTCCTGGATGATACTGCATTAGTAGATGTACTTCGAATGACAACTCTTCATTTTGAAAACCATAATCAACAGTCTACAACAATTTTTGATAACCTTCCCTCAGAGTACACACAAAAATTAATGAAGGCAATTGTGGCTTTTGAAATTGAAATAAAAGAAATAGACACTGTTTTCAAATTAAGCCAGGACAGGGATGCAAAAAGCTATGACAATATAATAAAGAAGCTCAAAGAGCAGGGTGAAGACGGACAGGTAATTGCTGCTGAGATGGAAAAAAGAACTAAGGAAGTATTTCCTGATGATGGGATAAAATAAAAACAACAGAATACAAAAAAATAGCATGCCAGCCGACAAGCTGAAAATTATTCTCCCGGTTTATTTTTTAATTTACTTTACTGTTCTTGCGCTGTGGAGAGTATTTTCTGTTAAGCGAAAATATGGAGTCAACCCTTTTGTTCTTCCCGGTACTGATAATGCTTATGGACTTATTGGTTTTTATACAAAGCTTATTTTTCTTTTGATAGCGCTTGTGCTTATCATTTTTGTTTTCCTTCCTAGCTGGTATCAGTATTTAATTCCAATCTCATATTTGCAATCCGAAATGATGCAGGAAACCGGGTTAACGGTTTTAGCAATTGTTTTTGTCTGGATACTTTTCGCTCAAAATGAAATGCAAAGTTCCTGGAGAATAGGAATTGACTTCAGGCATAAAACCAAATTAATAACAACGGGGTTGTTCAGGTATTCAAGAAATCCGATTTTTTTAGGATTGATTGTAACTATGCTTTCTTTATTTCTCGTTTTGCCAAATGCAATAACATTGATCGTATTTATTGTCAGCTTTGTGCTGATAAATATTCAAATCCGTTTGGAAGAAGATTTCCTTCGCAAAACATTTGGCAAAGATTACGAGGATTACTGCAAAAAAGTAAGAAGGTGGTGTTGAATGAGTCTTTGCAATCTGCGTTTTTTGCGAAATAAAATGTATTTTCGTTTCGCTTAATTAAACATTACCGAACCATAAAACAACAGATGAATCCGATTTGGACACAAATAGTAGTCAGGTCAGTTCTCCGGAAGAAGGATAAAAAACCGGAAGGCAAACGCGATTATTCACGATACGAAATCGCAAAAGGATTCCGCGAATTCAGAATTAATGCTTTTACATTTTTCCGCGATATTTTATTAATTGTTTTAGGAATCGGTTCGGCAGCATTCGGGTTGGAAAGTTTTCTTCTCCCTAACAAGTTTATTGACGGTGGCGCAACAGGCATTTCGCTTCTAATTTCCGAAATAACATCTCTGCCGCTTTACATCATCATCTTAATTGTAAACATTCCGTTTTTAATTTTGGGATTAAATGTAATTAGCAGACAATTTGCCATTAAATCAAGCCTTGCCATACTGGGTCTTGCTTTAACACTTGCCATTGTTCATTTTCCTGAAATAACTCACGACAAACTTTTGGTTTCAGTTTTTGGAGGTTTTTTTCTCGGAGCGGGCATTGGGCTTTCCATAAGAGGAGGAGGAGTGCTTGACGGAACCGAGGTGCTTGCAATTTTTGTGAGTAGAAAATTCGGTACAACCATAGGTGACATCATTATTATCATAAACGTCATTATCTTCTCGGCAGCAGCGTATTTTCTTTCCATCGAAACAGCACTCTACTCAATGCTTACTTATCTTTCTGCTTCCAAAACTCTCGATTTTGTAATTGAAGGAATTGAAGAATACACGGGTGTAACAATTATTTCGTCACACAGTGAAGAAATAAGGATAATGATTACAGAAGCCCTTGGTCGTGGTGTTACAGTTTACAAAGGGAAAACGGGGTTATGGCAAACACGGTCATACAAGCGATATAGATATTATTTATACTGTAATAACCCGGCTTGAAATAAGCAAGCTGAATACAGAAATCGAAAAGATTGACCCGAATGCTTTTGTTGTGATGAACAGCATTAAAGATACCAAGGGAGGAATGATAAAAAAAAGACCAATGAATCATTGAATATTTACCTGAAATCTCCTTAGGGAATAAAAAACTTAACAGGTGAAATTAAAAATAGCAGGAATAGTATTAATATTTATAGCAATTGCATGTTTTATGACAGTTGCAGATGATCTTCGTCATAAAGGTGAATTGGCTTTTGCGGGAATAATTATGCTGAGTGGAGTTCTTTTGCTTATTTATTCTTTTACAAGGAAAAGAAAGATTCTGAAATAAAAATAATTATTTCACATTCTTCAAATTGATTTCCTCATCAGTAGGAAAGAAAACGGATTTATCTCCGGCTTTACGCGCCCAGAAAATATATTTACCTGTTCCAACACAGGCATAAGATGAAACGCTGTCGCCCGATGCAACATTCGATTTTAAAAAAGTACGCCACTTGCGTGTGGTTTCCTGCACAGCTACTTTTACATCAATAATATCTTTACAAGTATTACGCAGATTTACGCGATAGCTGTTTTCAAAATTCATGCATTGCGAACATTTTTCTCCCCAAACCGAACTGGTTTTTTTCAAACACTCCGAATAATCAGGCACCGAATCAGATTGAGAAAATAAAAACCCCGGAAGAATCATGTAAAATATAATTACTGATATTTTTTTCATTTTCTTGTTTTTTAACTGTAAACTTTAAATGCAGACGATTTTGTCTGCATCAAGATCGAAAGCGTCTTAACTGCTAACTCCATTTATTTACACCTGTTATTAGCTAAAATAATTACCGCTTCTTCGTTACCTAATTTTTTTGAAGTAATCCAATCAGCACAAGCGCCTTCTTTATCACCCAAAGCTTTTTTTGAGAATCCGCGGTTGTTATAAGCTTCCTGGTCTTTCGGATCTAATTCGAGAGCTTTATTAAAATCATCGATGGCGCTTTGATAGTCGCCTGTTTTATTTTTAGCGCTTCCGCGCGAAACATAAGCCCATTGGTGAGTGTGATCGAGTTCAATAACTTTTGTAAAATCCTGAATTGCTCCCGGAAAATCTTTGGTAATATTTTTACAAAACCCTCTTTGCAAATACGCTTTCATATACGCTGCATCCAGTTCAATTATGTTATTATAATATACAATAGCTGAATCGTAACGCGCATTGTTAAAATGAATTTGACCCTGCTTAAATAATTCTTTAACATCCTGTGCCGAACTGCTATTAACAGCACAGAACAAAAAAATGAACAAATAAATTTTTATCCGCATATTTAATTCATAATTCATAATTCAGCATTCAACATTTTATTCAAACGGCTCGTTGCTTTTATATTTTGGTTCCATAACCATACGGCTCATGTGCATAAATGCATTTTTCATTCCCTGAACACCTTTTTCACTAAGATTTACTTCCCAGCTTATACGCGCATACGGACGATAAACACCGGTTGAGCCATAGGTAGGCAATTCGCGCGATACACATTTTTTTGATGGAGCTCCTTTACAATTAATGGAAAATATTTTTAAAGTACCATCATATTTCATACTCGTCATATCCAGGTCAGCAACCCTTACTTCATCTTCTCTTATTGTCTCACCATTTTCTTTATAAACCGACAATATATTTCCTTTTAATACGTCTAGTGAACAGCTTGGGGCAATCTTTTTATTAATATAATCAAGTGTTTGTTCCATTGTAATTTCCTGGGCATTTGAAAATTCAAAACCTAAAAGCAACAATACCGTATAAAAATGTTTCATTTTTGCAGGAAGGATTTAATAATATTGTATACTCCTCAAAGATAAATAAGTTTAACTTTGGTAGAATAAAATTTAAAACCCGTACCGCTGAAATTCATTTATAATTAATAATGAAAGCAGAAACCAAAAGGATAACTTTTTTTCCATTTTGTAAAGTATTAATTGTCGCTGTTTTCTTGCAGGTATTTTTTCCATTACATGCTTTTTCCCAGATACAACGCACGCTACCGGTTACTGCAAATTTTAAAATTGAGGGAGGCACTTTTGAAGGAAGTTATCTTGTGATGGAAAATGTAAGCACCGGTGAAAAACAGACATTAAAGGGTATATCAAAGTTTGACCTGAACCTGAAATTTAATTCTCAATATATTCTTTCATTCTTTAAACCTGGATACATTACTAAAAGGATTGAGTTAAATACATCAGCTCCCGCAGAAAGGATTGAACAGGGATTTTACGCAGTTCCCATGCTTGTAATTCTTTTTAAGCAAATTGAGGGCGTAAATATTGTTGTGTTCAATCAGCCTGTAGGGAAATACAAATTCAATGCACTGATGGATGATTTTTATTATGATACCGATTATACCAAACAGATACAAAGCGCCATTAAAGAAGCCGAAGATGAGTTAAAGCAAAAACAGGAAGAGGAAAAAGTAAAATCTGTGCAGGTGCAAAAAGATAAGGAAAAGGCAAAACAGGATTCAATTGACAATGCTAAAATTTTAATGAAAGAAAAACAGGATTCCATTGCAGCCGCGAAAATCCTTGCAACTGCAAGAGCCGAAGAAGAGCGCAAAGCAAAAGCCGATTCTGTTAACGCGGCAAAACAACTGGCATTGGTAAAAGCAGAAGAGGAACGAAAAGCAAAACAGATAGCTGATGAAGAGGCGCGCAAGCAGCTAAAAGCAAAGGCCGATGAAGACGCGAGAAAACAGCTCACTGCGAAAATGGATGAAGAAGAAAGAAAAAAACTGAAGGAGCAACAGGATGCTGATGCAAAAGCTGCAGCGCTGAAAGAAAAACAGGATGAGGAAGCCCGCAGGAAACTCAGGGAGAAAGAAGCTGCTGATGAAAAAGCCCGTTTGGCTGCAAAGGCAAAAGAGGACGAAGAAGTAAAACGAAAAGCAAAAAATATTTCAGGAGGTGAGATTAAGCCCGAACCGGTTAAAAAGGAAACTGCAGAAGCGGAAACTCAACCGGAAGAAATAGAGACTGATATTCCTGCAAATATGAGCGTGGAAACCATCGAAGAAAAAAACAGAACTATAACAAAGGCAACCCTAACGAAGGGTAATCATTCAACTGTCTATTCGAAGATAATTTATAAATGGGGCGGTGTTTTTTATTTTAAGAATGAAAATTCTATAAGCCAGTCTTTGTTTGTACTGGAAACAGGTTTAAAATAATTCGGGTAAATTATCAGGCGCCTGAAAGGAGAATAGGTTAAATTTTAAACTCTTTGCCTGAAATAAATTTTTCTACAATTTTTTCACTTGCCCTGTTTACCAGGTCAAAGACATTTTCGAAATCTGATTTACTTCCGTAATAAGGATCCGGAACATCGCTGCCGGTTGGTTCGCCTGCATATTCAAGGAACAAATGCACTTTTTCTTTTTGATTTTTATTATTTGTCAATGATAATATTTCATCAAACACTTCTTCATCCATTGCAAAAATCAAATCAAATTTTTCGAAATCAGATTGAGAAAATTTCCTCGCTCTTTGCCCTGTAATATCAATCCCGTTTTTTCGTGCAACATCAATGCTGCGATGGTCGGGCTGTTCTCCCACGTGGTAAGAAATCATTCCGGCTGAATCCACAAAAAAATCCAGTCCTGCTTTTTTTAATTTGTCATGCAGTATTCCTTCCGCGAGAGGGGAGCGGCAAATATTGCCGATGCAGACCATCAGGAGTTTCAATGTTTTTTAATTTAGCTTGTAAATTTATCATAAAAAAAACCACACATTTTCATGAGTGGTTCTTTCTCTCTCTCCGTCAGTTGACGTAAGAGCAGGAGGGGTTATCTATCCTGCGAAACGTGAATGCGCTTTTGAATATCGGTTACATACGACTTAAATTTCTTGTCGGTTTCAATCAGGTTGTTTACAGTGCGGCAAGCATGCAAAACTGTAGCGTGATCTTTACCTCCGCAATGAATTCCGATATTGGAAAGAGAGGTTTTGGTAAGGCTTTTTGAAAAGTACATGGCAAGCTGACGCGCCTGCACAACTTCGCGCTTACGGGTTTTTGATTTGAGCAGATCGAGCGGCAATTCAAAATAATCGCAAACTACTTTCTGGATATAATCAATCGAAATTTCGTGCACAGTGTTTTTAACGAACTTATCAATCATTTGCTTCGTAAGTTCGATGGTGATGGGTTTCTTGTTCAACGATGCCTGCGCGATAATTGAAATTAAAGCGCCTTCCAGCTCACGGATGTTGGATGTAATGCTGTAGGCTATGTAATCAACAATATCATTGCCAAGTTCAATTCCATCCATGTACATCTTGCGTTTGAGGATGGCAATGCGTGTTTCAAGGTCAGGGTTTTGCAAATCGGCAGAAAGACCCCATTTAAAACGCGAAAGCAAACGATGTTCTATTCCCTGCAAATCCACAGGGGCTTTATCGCAGGTCAAAACAATTTGCCTGTTATTCTGATGAAGGTGGTTGAAGACGTGAAAAAATACATCCTGTGTTTTTTCTTTTCCGGACAAAAACTGGATGTCATCAATAATCAGCACATCTATCATCTGGTAAAAATGTACGAAATCATTTTGCGAATTATTTTTTACCGCATCCACAAACTGGTTCATAAACCGGTCTGACGGAACGTACAACACTGTTTTGTTTGGAAACTTATCTTTTATTTCAACACCCAACGCGTGCACGAGGTGTGTTTTTCCCAGGCCGACTCCACCGTAAACCAATAAAGGATTAAATGAAGTGCCACCGGGTTTTTGCGAAACGGCATAGCTTGCCGAGCGGGCAAGGCGGTTGCAATCGCCTTCTACAAAATTGTCGAAAGAATAATTTCCGTTGAGCTGCGAATCAATTTCAATTTTTTTCAGACCCGGAATGATAAACGGATTTCGGATGGTCGAATTTAAATTAAGCGGAGCCATTACCGGGGGGTTCTTAAGGGTATTGGCATTGCGCCCCGGAAATTTCACCGTGTACGGTTTATGAGTCGCAGCATTGCTTTCCATAAGAATGCTGTATTCAAGTTTGCCGTCACGGCCTAATTCGTGCTTAATTGTTTTCCGGAGGAGAGTAATGTAATGTTCTTCGAGCCACTCAAAAACAAATTGACTGGGCACTTCCAGGGTGAGAACATTATTGTCGAGATTAATAGCTTTAATAGGCGCAAACCACGTTTTAAAGTTTTGATCGTTTACATTATCCCTGATGATTTTAAGACAGTTTCCCCAAACTTTTTCAAAAGATTTTTTCTGCATTTTAAAAACCGCTGTTTTTACTTGTGTTGAATTTTTGCTCAAATATATTTTAGTATTTGATATGACAATAATTTATGAGCAAATATTTCTAAAAATTATTTTATAAAAAAAATTAAATTTCGCTTGCACTTGTCAAAACTTTTACAGTGGAGGCTTCCACGATGCTTTTTTTTGTTTTCATTTCAAAAAAATAATCTATTTTGCCAAGCTTGATTCCGGCCCATCCTACCTGCGCAATCAGCACTTCTTTTCCGTCACGGTTATAATATTTGTAGGGGTCATCAATGAAAGTATGGGTGTGTCCCCCGAGTATTAAATCAATATTCAGCGATTCTTTTGCGAGCACCACATCCGATACTTTGTCATCGGGGTATTTAAAAC
>JBIOHJ010000040.1:0-24151 GCA_044448905.1 Bacteroidia bacterium
CATTTGTCTGAATTTTATTTTCGAAAGCCACCAGCGTATCAATCATGGTATTTCCGACAAAAAATAATTGTTCTTTTTTCTTTCCTTCTTCAATCAAATTATCGTAGCCTGATTGTTCGGTAATAAAAAAGTAATCGGTAATTTCATCGGTGAGCATGCGGTTTATTTCTTCGGGCATGGTGCGGTCGCGGCTGCGCAAGCCGCTTTCGATGTGTGCCAGCTTTACGTTCATTTTATTGCACGTAAGCGCAGCGGCAAACGTAGAGTTTACATCGCCAACAACCATTACGAGTGCAGGGTTAAAATCCGAAATTGTTTTTTCGAGCCGCAGCATTACCTCTGCCATTTGCGAATTGGGAGAGGCGGGTGGAATTTCGAGCCAGTAATCAGGCTCTAGCTCAAACTGGCGAAAAAAAACATCAGCCATCTTATCGTCATAATGCTGGCCGGTATGCACAATTTTTATTTCAAAAGGATTACCCAGCGAGGCATTTACCTTTTTGAACTGTGTAATTTTTATAAAGTTGGGTCGGGTGCCTACTACTATGAGGATTTTTTCCATTGGTGGGCAAAGGTAGCTTTTGCTGCAATGATTTTTTTAAAAGGCGCAGAATGTTTATACTTTTGATAAATATTAATTTTATATGTGTATAAGCGGATTTTGCAATGCCAATTATTGAAGAACATCCTGTAATATTCCCTCCAAAATCAAATGTTTCCCTTTGGAGATACATGGATATACCTTCTTTTTTATCATTGCTTATTGATAAATCTTTGACATTCGTCAGAGCTGATTTGCTCGAAGATAAATATGAAGGAACGCTCCCTACACTAACTGCTGCCATAATAGATTTTCAATATAAGAATCTTTCAGAACTTCTAAAAACACATAATAATACGGCTACATATTTGAACTGTTGGTGTAAAGAAAGCCATGAAATGGTACATATGTGGAAAATCTATTCGAAAGAAAATGGAATTGCTATTGAAACGAAATATGAAGATTTAAAAGCAGCAGTTGAGTCGAATGAGGCAATTTATGCGACTGAAGTAATGTATATTGATTTTCATAAAGAGATTATCAATTGGCAGGCGAATGCAATGACTGTATATACTATGAAAAGACAAGAATACAAATCGGAGAATGAGGTTAGATTAATATTGAGCCATCCAAAAGTAATTGAAGACCAACTATTGCATTTGAAGCCTTTTGAAAGAAATGATGCTAGACAAGAATTATGTTTAAAGAACCAAGTTATTAAATGTAAAGTCAACTTAGCTAAATTAATTTCTAAAATTCATATTTCACCTTACGCACCAAAGTGGTATTTTGACATAGTTAATGATGTTACAAAAATATATTTGTTAACTGCAAAAGAAATTATTCAATCTGACCTTTAGAAAATGAACTCCACCCTAAGAGGTTCCCAAATCCATTAGGGGGTAAAAATCAAAAGGAGAAGAAGTAATGTTGAAATGAAAAATATTTTACTACTACTTATTGTTTCGCTTTTGTTTATAGGGTGCAAGAAGAATGACCATGTCCAATTGAGGATTGAGAATCAAAGAGATTATGAAATAACAAACATTCAAGTTGGAGAATTAAATTATGGCTCTTTAGCTCCCACCCAAATCTCAGATTATAAAATGTTAGAAACCGGAAAGACAACGGGTTCTTATGATATGAACAACCAACATTATTCTGGAGAAATTGAAACTTGGGGTAGTGGAAAGTTGCGCATGAGAATAAATAAAGACGCATCTCTTAATTTTATTAACGAATGAAAGAAATGCGACCATAATCTTTCCTCAGAACGCTTTCCACCCCTGCGCTTTCAAATCAATTGAATGACCTGAGCGGTCAACCATTTTTAATCCGCTTCCCTCATCGGTAATATGTCCTATTATACGAACATCCTTGAGCGATTTAATTTTTTCGTAGTCGCCAATGTTTATGGTGAAAAGCAATTCATAATCTTCGCCACCGCTTAAAGCGCACACTGCTGGGCCGAGGTTAAACTCAGCGGCAAGTTCAGCGGTTTTTACATCAATGGGAATTTTATCCTCAAAAATCTCACAACCCGTTTTCGATTGGGTGCAAATATGAAACAACTCTGAAGCCAGCCCGTCAGAAACATCAATCATGGCCGTGGGCAATATGCCTGCTTTTTTTAATGCTTCAATAATATCCTTACGTGCTTCGGGTTTCAGCTGGCGTTCCAAAAGATAGTCGTACCCCGTTAGTTCGGGCTGAACACCCGGGTTTTCAAGAAAAACTCTTTTCTCCCGATTCAGCAACTGCAAGCCAAGATAGGCTGCGCCCAAATCACCGCTCACACAAATTAAATCGGTTGGCTTAGCCGTATTGCGGTAAACAATGTTTTCTTTTTTATCAGCCACCCCTATTGCTGTTACCGAAATTACTAACCCGCTCTGGCTCGAGCTGGTATCTCCACCAATCAGATCAACACCGTATTTTTCGCAGGCAAGTAAAATGCCTTCATACAATTCGTCAACCGCCTCCAGCGAAAACCGGTTCGACAATGCAATGGAAACTGTAATTTGTTTTGGCACCGCATTCATGGCGTAAATGTCCGACACATTTACAACCACTGACTTATACCCCAGATGTTTTAACGGGCAATAGCTCAAATCAAAATGAATACCCTCCAAAAGCATGTCGGTAGTAATCAGGATGGGTTTTCCCCCCTCCCCT
Organism: Bacteroidia bacterium; assembly: GCA_044448905.1. Classification (GTDB taxonomy): domain Bacteria; phylum Bacteroidota; class Bacteroidia; order AKYH767-A; family OLB10; genus JBIOHJ01. The sequence goes on from JBIOHJ010000040.1 coordinate 2,717, forward strand.
TTGGGGAGGGTCGGGGTGGGGCTCAATACCGCTGCATCATCACCAATTCCTTTAATGGATTCAGGATTTCTTAACTCAACTTTTTGTGAAATGAGTTCTATTAACCCGAATTCGCCCAGCTGGCTCAATTCGGTTCGGCTGTCTTTATTTTCAAACATTTAAAGTGATTTTTCGGTGTGCAAAAGTACTTCTAATTCGGGCTTTTCTTACTCATTTATTGGGCTTCCCTTCCAAATGTCGTATCTTTGCACTATAATAATAAGGAGTTAAAAATGATTACAGTAACAGAAAAAGCAAAGGAAAAAGCCATCCAGTTAATGGCCCAGGAAAACCACCCCGCTGGCTCGTTTATTCGGGTAGGGGTTGAAGGCGGAGGATGTTCAGGCTTAACCTATAAGCTCGAATTTGACAGCCAGTTGAAGCCAGAAGATAAAGTATTTGAAGACAAGGGGATGAAGATAGTTTGCGACCGTAAAAGCTTTCTTTACCTTGTTGGAACACAATTAGAGTTCAGCGATGGGCTGAACGGAAAAGGATTTGTGTTCAACAATCCCAATGCCAACCGTACCTGCGGATGCGGGGAAAGTTTTTCGGTGTAAGAGTGTAATTATTATGAACCAAAATGAATTTGATAAAGAAGTTGGAAAATATTTTCTTGATATTTCGAAATTAATATTTGCCGGAGTCGTTTTAGCCTCAATTATTAAAATTGAAGACATATCTAAAACTAAAGTTTCATTTATAGGTTTTATTGTAACTTTAATATTAGCTTTAATTGGATTTATAATTTTAAAACCCAAAAAATAAAATGGATGCAGTAATATTATTTATCACAGTAGGCATTCTAGCCATTATTATTGGAGGCGGATACATAATTTCTCAAAGAAGAAGAGAAAAAAAACATCAGCCGAATCATTAATTTATTTTGTCTGATAATAAAGGCAGAATAAAATTTGGATAAGCGAATGACCGAAGACCAGAAAATAATTGAAGAAGTTGCGTTGCGCGATTACAAATGGGGCTTTATAAGCAACATTGAATCGGATAACGCACCGATTGGACTTAATGAAGGTACCATCCGGTTCATCTCTCACAAAAAAAACGAGCCTCAATGGATGCTCGACTGGCGGTTAAAGGCATTTAATCACTGGATGCAGTTGAAAGAAGAGGAACCAACATGGGCAAACATCCATCACCCTAAAATAGATTTTCAAAATATTATTTATTATTCAGCACCCAAACAAAAACCCGAATTAAAAAGTCTTGATGAGCTGGACCCTGAAATAAAAGCCACATTCGACAAGCTTGGAATTTCGCTTGAAGAGCAAAAACGGTTATCCAACGTGGCGGTTGATGCGGTGATAGACAGCGTTAGTGTAAAAACAACTTTCCGTGAAACACTTTCAAAGCTCGGAATCATTTTTTGTTCTTTCAGCGAAGCGGTACAGGAGCATCCTGAGCTGATAAAAAAGTACCTCGGCTCTGTTGTTCCCATGACCGATAATTTTTATGCAGCGTTAAATTCAGCAGTGTTCAGCGATGGTTCGTTTTGCTACATTCCAAAAGGAGTAAGGTGCCCGATGGAACTGTCAACATATTTCCGCATCAACTCAGCAGGTACCGGCCAGTTTGAGCGCACACTGATTATTGCCGATGAAGGAGCGTATGTTAGTTACCTCGAAGGCTGCACTGCACCTATGCGGGACGAAAATCAGTTACATGCGGCAGTTGTTGAAATTTATTCTCACGATAATGCGCAGGTAAAATATTCAACCGTGCAGAATTGGTATCCCGGTGACAAAAACGGAAAAGGGGGCATTTATAATTTTGTTACCAAACGCGGATTATGTTCCGGTGTAAATTCAAAAATCAGCTGGACACAGGTTGAAACCGGTTCGGCAATCACCTGGAAATATCCGAGTGTGATTTTAAAAGGCGATAATTCTATTGGCGAGTTTTATTCGGTTGCTGTGACAAACAATTATCAGCAGGCCGATACGGGAACCAAAATGATTCATCTCGGAAAAAACACACGAAGCACAATCATTTCAAAAGGAATAAGCGGAGGAAAAAGCAATAACAGTTACCGTGGGTTAGTAAAAATAAATAAGAAGGCTGATAATGCCCGAAATTTTTCGCAATGCGATTCATTGCTTATTGGCGATACCTGCGGAGCGCATACGTTTCCGTATCTCGAGGTAAGTAACCCTTCGGCAATTGTTGAACATGAAGCAACCACCAGTAAGGTTGGCGAAGACCAGATATTTTATTGCAATCAACGCGGAATTACAACTGAAGACGCGGTTAACCTTATTGTGAATGGATATTGTAAAGAAGTTTTTAATCAGCTGCCAATGGAATTTGCGGTGGAGGCTCAAAAATTATTAGCAATAAGCCTTGAAGGAAGTGTGGGATGATTTTTAATTATTTGAAGAAAAGAAATGCTACAGATAAAAAATTTAAAAGCTTCAGTTAACGGTAAAGAAATTTTACAAGGGATAAATCTCGAAGTAAAGCCGGGCGAAGTGCATGCAATTATGGGACCGAATGGTTCCGGAAAAAGCACGCTTGCATCTGTACTTGCCGGCCGTGAAGATTATGAAATAAGTGGTGAAGTAACTTACAATAAGAAAAATCTATTTGACTTATCACCGGAAGAACGGGCACAGGCAGGGGTATTCCTTGCATTTCAGTACCCGGTCGAAATTCCCGGTGTCAGCAATGCAATTTTTTTGAAGGAGGCATTAAATTCTATTCGTGAAGCGAACGGAAAAGAAAAGCTCGATTCAAAAGATTTTCTCAAGCTGATGAAAGAAAAAATTCAGCTGGTTGAAATGGAAAAAAGCATGACGCAGCGAAGCGTGAATGAAGGGTTCAGCGGTGGAGAAAAAAAACGAAACGAAATTTTCCAGATGGCAATGCTCGAACCACGACTTTGCATTTTGGATGAAACAGATTCAGGGCTCGACATTGACGCAATGAAAATTGTGGCAAAAGGAGTAAATACTTTACGTAATAAAGAACGTTCATTTGTTGTAATTACACATTACCAGCGCCTTCTCGATTACATCGTTCCCGATTTCGTTCATGTGCTCTACAATGGAAGAATTGTAAAAAGCGGCACAAAAAATCTCGCACTCGAATTGGAAGAAAAAGGGTATGATTGGATAAAAGAAAACGCAGATGTGACATATCCCAAAAAGACTGAGATGGTTTCGGTAAAAAATTAATGAGTGATAAATTGAATACTACGTGGCTACATTCCAGGAACAATATAAATCAGTTCGTAAAGAGTTTCCTTTGCTGCAGGATAAAGCAATGGAACATTTTAACAGGTTAGGTTTTCCAACTGTTCGTAACGAAGAATGGAAATACACCAATATTTCACCGCTTGTTTCAAAGAGCTTTTCTTTTTCCGAATCAGGATTTAGTTTTTCGAATGAAGATTGTATTGGGCAATTTTCATTTTTGAGAAATGCCATCCTCATTGTAATTGAAAACGGGCGGCTGAATACGGATGCTTCCGAAATTAATAGCCTGCCTGAAGGAGTTGAAATAAAAACAATTCTCCAGTCAAAACATATTCCATTAGTTCAAAAACATTTTGGAAACTATGCCGATGTTTCGCTGGATTCATTTGCTGCGCTGAATACAGCCTTTGCGCAGGACGGAATCGTAATTCATGTACAACCATCAGCCATAATTGATAAACCAGTTTATATACTTAACATTTCTTCTTCGGTTGAAGATACCGTTATAATGCACAATCGGTTATTAATTGTCGCGGAAAAAAACTCTTCTTCAAAATTCGGATGGATTACGATTTCCGCTAATCCTTCATCAGAATCTTTTATTAACGCAGTAAACGAAATTGTAACCGAAGAAAATGCCACGGTTGAATTCGATATTTTCCAGGACGAAAATCTCAATTCATTTCAAATTTGCAATTCGTACGTTTACCAGCAGAGAGATTCAAAGTTTAAAATCAATACACTTACAACCGGAGGAAAAATAATTCGCAACAAGCTGCACATAAAATTAGATGGCGAAAACTGCGAAACACATTTAAACGGACTGTACATTGTTGATGGCAGCCAGTTGGTAGATAATCATACCGCTGTATTTCACTCTAAGCCGCATTGCAACAGCAACCAGATGTATAAAGGGATTATTGGCGGAAAAGCGCATGGAGTTTTTAACGGAAAAATATTAGTGGAAAAAAATGCGCAGAAAACAAATGCTTTTCAGTCCAATAAAAATATTTTGTTAAGCAGTGAGGGTGTTGTAAACGCCAAGCCTCAATTGGAAATATTTGCCGATGATGTAAAATGCACGCATGGCGCGACCACCGGGCAGATGGATACGGATGCATTATTTTATTTACGCTCAAGGGGAATTAATGAGGGGAATGCCAAAGCACTTTTAAACCTGGCATTTGTAAATGATGTGCTTGAGAACATTTCGATGGAGGAATTTAAAAACGAAGTGGCTCTTAAAATTAAAAAGAAACTAAAAGCAACTGCAAAATGAAAATTGCAGAACCCGTGCCGGGGAAAACGACATCTGATTTTAATGTAAAAAATATCAGAAAAGATTTTCCGATCCTCTCTCAAACAGTATATTCCGAAAAAAATGGAGCTGGCGGAAAGCCTTTGATTTATTTTGATAATGCCGCCACATCGCAAAAGCCGCAGGTGGTGATTGATGCATTAACCAGATATTATTCTGAATATAACGCTAATATTCATCGGGGGGTTCATTTCCTAAGTCAAAAAGCTTCGCAGGTTTATGATGATGTGCGTGTAAAAGTTCAGAAATTTATCTATGCAGCATCAGAACGCGAAATAATTTTCACCCGCGGCACCACTGAGTCAATCAACCTTATTGCGTCAAGTTGGGGAAGAAAAAATATTCTGGCAGGTGATGAAATAATTATTTCCGCAATGGAACATCACAGCAATATTGTTCCATGGCAAATGCTTTGTGAAGAAAAGAAAGCCGCGTTGAAAGTAATTCCGATAAATGATTCAGGAGAATTGATTCTTGAAGACTTTGAAAAACTACTTTCTTCAAAAACAAAGTTTGTTTCAATAGTTCACACGTCAAATTCCCTCGGAACAATTAATCCAGTGAAAGAAATTATTTCAAAAGCGCACCAACACCGTATTCCGGTCATGATTGACGGAGCACAGGCTGTAGTTCACGGTGAGATTAATGTACAAGAACTGGATTGCGATTTTTTTGCATTCAGCGGGCATAAAATGTTTGGACCTACCGGAGTTGGATGTTTGTATGGAAAACTAAACTTGCTCGACAATATGCCCCCTTACCAGGGTGGTGGCGAAATGATTCATTCAGTAAGCTTTGAAAAAACAACATACAACGAAGTACCGTTTAAGTTTGAGGCGGGTACGCCCAACGTTGCCGATGTAATTGCTTTGGGAACAGCAATTGATTATTTAAAATCGCTCGACAGAACACAAGTTAAAAAGCATGAGCATGATTTAATGGCTTATACAAGCGATCAGTTAAAAGAAATTGCAGGGATAAAACTAATTGGCACCGCAAAAGAAAAGGCAAGCATTGTTTCATTCATCATTGACGGAGTAAATGCATTGGATGCAGGAATGTTTTTAGATACGCTTGGTATTGCAGTGCGAACAGGCCATCACTGCACTGAACCTGTTATGAATCGTTTCAATATTCCCGGCACCATTCGCGCTTCATTTTTATTTTATAATACCAAAGCAGAAATTGATGTGATGATTGATGGAGTTAAAAAAGCAATTAAGCTTTTCAAAAAATAATCTGTGAACCTGTGGCAACCATTTCCGAAATCGAAAAAGAAATTGTAGAGGAGTTTGAACTTTTTGATGAATGGTCGGATAAATATCAATACATCATAGAACTCGGCCAAAAACTTCCTTTGCTCGATGATCAATACAAAAAGGAAGAAAATAAAATTAAAGGATGTCAAAGCAGTGTTTGGCTGAACTGTTTTGAAAAGAACGGGAAAATATTTTTTGAAGCCGATAGCGACTCCACATTTGTAAAAGGAGAAATTGCATTGTTGATTCGCGTGTTATCGGGGCAAAATCCCGAAGACATTGTAGAATCTGAATTAGAATTTATTGATGAGATTGGCCTGCGCCAACATATTGCTGTTACGCGTGCAAACGGGCTGGCAAATATGATTAAGCAAATGAAGCTCTATGCATTGGGACTTCAAAATGTAAAAAAATAATAACCAATCTGACAGCAAGAATATTTTTCCTAAAATATTCTTGCTGTAGCTTTTTGAAAGACTTCCGGAATACGGCAATTCATAAATCATATTATTTTACATTTGCACTCCACCTGATTATTTCACAATGACACGCGGACCCATTTCTCAATTCATGGAGAAACATTACCTCCATTTTAACGCTGCCGCCATGGTGGATGCTTCAAAAGGATATGAAAAGCATCTTGAGGAGGGCGGTAAAATGATGATTACGCTGGCTGGCGCAATGAGCACTGCCGAATTAGGAATTTCATTAGCCGAAATGATCCGTAAAGATAAAGTTCAGATTATTACCTGCACCGGGGCTAATCTCGAAGAAGATGTGATGAACCTCGTTGCTCACAATCATTACAAGCGAGTTCCCAATTACCGCGATTTAACACCGCAGCAGGAATGGGAGCTTTTAGAAAATCATTTTAACCGCGTAACCGATACTTGTATTCCCGAAGAAGAAGCCTTCCGCAGAATTCAAGATCATATTTATAAAGTTTGGAATGATGCCGAATCAAAAGAAGAAAGATATTTTCCGCACGAATATTTTTATAAAGTAATTCTCTCGGGTCAGCTAAAGCAGTATTATGAAATTGATCCCAGGAATTCGTGGATGGTGGCTGCAGCCGAAAAAAATATTCCCATTATAGTTCCGGGATGGGAAGACAGCACGTTGGGAAATATTTTTGCTTCCTATGTAATCAAAAACGAACTGAAAGTCTCAACCGTTAAAAGCGGGATTGAATACATGGTGATGTTAGCCGATTGGTACAAAAAAAATTCCGCAGGGAAAGGTGTTGGGTTTTTCCAGGTTGGAGGTGGTATTGCGGGTGATTTTCCTATTTGTGTAGTGCCCATGATGTACCAGGATCTCGAAATGCACGACATTCCTTTCTGGAGTTACTTTTGCCAGATCAGCGATTCAACAACCAGCTATGGTTCATACAGTGGTGCCGTGCCGAACGAAAAAATTACATGGGGAAAGCTGGATGTAAATACTCCTAAATTTATTATCGAATCCGATGCAAGCATAGTTGCACCTTTAGTTTTTGCATGGGTGCTTGGATGGTGAAATTAGCCATAGGATAGCATGAGCATGTTTTTTCAAAGATGAAATTTATTTTATCTTTACCCGTTAACCCCGTATGTCCGAATCGCTCGTCATCATTCCTGCCTATAACGAAAAGGAAAACATCGTTAAAATTATTGAATCGGTTTTTTCTTTGCCGCAAAATTTTCATGTTTTAATAGTTGATGATAATTCGCCTGACGGAACAGCAGCCATTGTAAAAGAGCTGCAAAATAAATTTTCCGGGAATCTTTTTCTTGAAGAACGTGCCGGGAAAGCCGGTTTGGGCACAGCATACATTCACGGGTTTAAATGGGGCTTAAAAAAAGGATATGAATTTATTTTTGAAATGGATGCCGACTTTTCGCATAACCCTAACGATTTACCCTTGTTGCTCGATGCCTGCAAAAACAATGGCGCTGATCTTGCCATCGGCTCTCGTTATGTAAAAGGCGTTACCGTTGTAAACTGGCCCATCTGGAGGGTCATCATGTCCTATTACGCATCAGCTTATGTCCGTTTAATAACCCGTATGCCTGTTCGTGATGCCACAGCGGGTTTTAAATGCTACCGCAGGAAAGTTCTCGAAACCATCAATCTCGATAAAATTAAATTCATTGGATATGCTTTCCAGATTGAAATGAAATTTACGGCCTGGAAATTTGGCTTTAACCTCATGGAAGTGCCTGTAATATTTGTTGACCGTAAAGAAGGAAAATCTAAGATGCACTCCGGCATTTTCAGCGAAGCTTTTTTTGGCGTAATCGAAATGAAAATTAAAAGCTGGTTTACGAAGTATAAGAATCCGATGGATTCCTGATTCCCTTTCTTCATTCCAAAAAAAAAGCCCGCCTTTCAGCGAGCTTTTCCCTATTCGTTAATTCGTAAAGATTCGTTATTCGTTGATAAATTATATCTTCACCATCTCCACCGTCAACCGTTCCTTTTCTCCGGGATCCATATCAATATTCTTTATAATTACTTTCTCATATCCCGCCACCTCCACAGTAATATCGTACAGTTCAGGCTCCATTTCCGAAATTTCGCCTATACCCAATCCGTTAGTGCTTGTGGTATAAGTGCGTTCCGGGCTTTTTGCCGTAATCAGTGCATTATTCAGCGGGCTTTGGTTTCCGGCTTCCACAACTGTAAAGTCAATCTCGGTCTTAAAATATCCCGGATCATCCAGCCTGCGTGCGTTAAAATAGTCAGCATAAAACTGCGGGGCGCTCTCTTTAAAATTCTCCATCGCCTTGTCGAGTTGGTCATTCAGCACTTTTTCGCACCGTTTAAATAACGTCCTCTTCAAAATATCCGTTGCCGATTTCCTTTCCGATATAACTCTTTTCGGAGCGCCCGCAAGCCCTTCAAAAATGTCAATAATATCCTGGTAATCGTCAAGGCTCTGTTGCGTTACTCCGTAATTGGCAAGGTTCGCCAATTCGGCTGTTGCCTGTGCATGAATAATATTCGCGCGGTCAATCGCCTTGTTTGTTCTCGTTTTTCTCAGTTTCGAAAAAGAGAAGTTTACGTTCACAAACAAATCTTCTTTGCCTGCTACGCTGGCGTAATTCTGCACCTTGCTTCTTATAACGTTACCCGTATTCGCCATCACATTCCATGCAGCCTCCTTGCTCGCGGTGGCGCCTTGTGGTCCCGTTTCCTGTTTCTGTGCCTGTGTGTTAATGTTGCCGAAAATAACCTTATAGGCATCGTATGCGGCAACAAACCCCGGTTGGTTTTGCCATACGTTAATGGCATCATCGCATACTAATATTACCGACCGGTTCGAATTCTGACGTGAGTTTTGATACTTGTTCATTTTGTTTTTTGTTTTTAATTGTTAATATTAATTTTAGTTTATTATATTATTTTATCATTTATTAATTTTATTTCCTATACCTTTGTTTCGTTTACCCGCAAATCATAAACAGAAACAAATATTTAATCGTTTTTCATTTCAAAAGGTTTTATTTATTTTTCAAATAATTGATTTTCAGAAAAAAAACTTTTTCCTGCAACGTCATTGCGAGTCCCGATTTTTCATCGGGACGAAGCAATCTGTCATTCTCTTCTTTGCGAAAGGGAGAGGGGTTAGGGGTGTGTTTCGCTTTAAAAAAAACGGTGGATTGATGAGGAAGGGAATAAGATGCTTTAAAAAATAAAGCCCTCAAAAAATGTCTAAATAGTTGTTGCCGTCCCGCTCAAAGTTTTCAAACGTAAGGGAATTTCGTTGCTTAATCTCAAGAAAAAAGCATCATAAACTTCTTTTATCGTATAAATTATCCTCATAAAACCTAAACTTTCACCTTTATTTTTTGGTATCGGATATCTACCTAAATGAATTATCGATTCACTAGCTAATTCACATAAATTTTTTTCGTCATTTGAAAGTTGAATTTTAGCTTCTTTTGCTAAATGAATGAGGTCATGGCTTGTTATTGTTTTTCCACGAAGTTTCCCATCTTTTACAAATTCTGGGTATTCAATAAGTATAATTCCTTTAAATAAATTTTCCAGGCTTAATCCTGAAATTAAAAGAAATGAATTCATAACCGAAGGTCTTCTTGGCTGAGTTATTATTTTTCCCCCTTTTTTTATTTTTTCACATAGTTCCAAAAATGCGTTTCCCTCTGTAGCGATATCTCTCCAAAGAATATCAGCCGAGTGTTTTAACTCTTCTGCTTTAGACAACCACCAAAAAGGCATTCCAAACCCTTCATATTGCCAATTTAATGCAGTATACTTTTTAATTTCTCCTACTTTATTCATTTGATAATTGCCTAGATTACTGAATTTATTTAACTACCATCATCTGTTTACTCTCAATCGTCTTTCCATCAATGGTTAAAGTGTAATTATAAACACCCGGTGCGAGCGAGTGACTATCTACCTCAATTTCGCCTGCACCATTTGAAGCAACGTTAATAGATTTTAATTCTTTTCCATCTGTCGAAAGTACTTTTATTTCAGCATTGGATGCCGAAGAAGGAATATAAAACTTAATTTTCGTTTTATCTGAAAAAGGATTCGGTGAGTTTTGTTCAAGTTTAGTTTCAGTGGCGTTTTTTAATTCATTTAGTTTTTGTTGTTGAGCAGGAGTGAGTATTGATTCGATTAAGGTTAATTTTTCGGACAATTCCTGCACCGCCTTAACCAATGGAACAACAAACTCAGCATATCGCAATCCGTATATATCATTGACATTCTTGGGAGCATCCACTCCGCTGAAATCATAGCCAATTTCTTTAGCTGCGGCTTCTACATCCTGGGCAACAAAGCCCGTGTAAACAATTTTTTCTTTTGTAGAAACAGAACCGTCCGTAGTATTATTTGTTTCTGCATTTTGATTTAAATTTAAAAACGAGTCAATACCTTTTACATCTAAATTATAAGTAACCGGTTTTAATTTTAGTATAAATTCCAGTCCGGGTACATTTCGTTGTATATTCTTTTTGAAGCGTGAATCTGATGGAAGAGTTGTCCACCCTGAATATCCGCCTATACTGGTAATAGCTGTATTTCCAATCCTCACTTGATCGCTATCAGTAATTCTGGAGCTATTGCCTAATGCCATTGAATTGGTAAAATCGGTAAAGACAACCTGTCTTGAATCATAACCAACAAAAGTGCAGTAAGTATTGTTGTCGTTGGTAGTGCCAGCATTAAGGCCAATAGCTGTATTATAATTACCTGTGGAGTTAGCTTGAAGTGCCCCTGATCCACAAGCAGTATTACGGTCACCTGTTATATTACCGCTAAGTGCCCCTTGACCAATCGCGGTATTATTATCTCCTGTTGCATTACTAGCACCGCCTAGTGCATCTGAACCAACTGCTGTATTATAATCCCCTGTTGTATTATTAGCAAGAGCAAGAAGGCCAAGAGCGGTATTATTATTACCTGTTGTGTTTTGATTAAGCGCTGCCCATCCGCATGCAGTATTGAAGATTGCGCTATCATTGTTAAAAAGCGCATCCCGTCCGATAGAAACATTTCCTGTGCCTTTCTTATTTAATTTCAGAGCGCCCCTCCCAATTGCAATATTATCAATTCCTATGGTGTTGAAATAAAGTGCACCAGTTCCAAATGCAATATTGTAATCCCCTGTAGTATTTGAATACAATGCCTCATATCCAATGGCACAATTTTCATCCCCACCATAATTAGAATAAAGCGCAAAACTTCCCATTGCAATATTGTAATTGCCAGCGGTTAGGGAAAAAAGAGCATCTCTTCCAATTCCAGTATTATTAACTCCTCCAGTATTTAAATAGCCAACGTTTCTACCTACAAATGTATTAGATGTAGTAACTGACAAAATTGAATAACCCCCAATTCGGTACACTGAATCTGTATTTATACTTCCGCCCTTTACATCTAATTTAAAAACAGGTGTATTTATTCCAATCCCAACTTTTCCTCCATTTGTTATAGTTATTCGATTTACATTCTTGGTGCGAATTTTAAATCCAACATTATCGATTGTCCCGATAAAATTTGTTGATGTGTTGGTTCCGGAATTCCCGGTTAATGCCCACGATTGAGCTATTGATGTTTGACAGCAAGTTGTAACCCATATAATGATGAGTGCAACTAGCATTAAATTTTTTTTCATAGGGGGGTCTTTTTTTAAGTTAGAAACATTGATTTATTTATTAATCCAAAAAGTAAATGTATAGCTAAATATGTTACTGTGCAAATCTTTGCCCTTTCAGTGTCTCCCGCTATTTCGCGGGAACGCTGTATCCCAACACCCGGCAGGTCGCACAGCACCTGCTGGGTTTAACATAAAATATTTTAATTCCTACCGATCAAAGAAACAAGAGCATTACGTAAACAAAAAGCCGGAAGAAAATTTTCTTCCGGCTTTTATCAGAAATTTCATTTTATTTTCTGTTATGAGTCTTCTTCCAAAGCTCGTTAAGAATTATCAAATCTTTATCTTCATTTGCTGCCGAAATGGGTGGTCTTACTTGGCAAATGTATTTCCGGTCTTTATAAAAATAATTTAAGGGCTCTTTTATTTTACAAAATCTTCCTTGAACAATAGGAGCTCCTATTGTCAGATTTACTGGATTTTTATTTGAATTTGTTAATTCAATCGAAACACAACCAATATATCCTGGTTGTACAATTGTAGAAATATTAAGACCCAATCGGGCATAAGAACTTCTCACATTCAGTTCAATTAATACATCGTTTGGTAATTTTATGTATTCAAGGCTGCTGGTTAAAACCGTCTGATTAGGATGTAATAAAAATGTTTCTCCAATTGTTCTGCGGGTTTCTTGGAAAAAGGAAGTTATGGGATGTTTCTCTTCGTTATTTAATGATGCATCAATAAAAGGCTCTCTTCCTTGAACAGTCACTAAAAAATCATACCCTAATCGAAAGTCAATTGATATTTCCCCAATTTGATTTTCATCAAGCAAAGGACGAATTATAAGTTTGCCTTTTCTTATTAAATCTAAAATATCATTTTTTACCAGGTACATTTTTCTTTGATTCTTCCCAATCTTTTGTAATAATAAAATTTCCTATTGATTTTTCAATCAGGTTATTTATAAATTCATAAACTTTTCTTTGGCTTAATTCAAATTGAAAGTTATTTATTTTTTTTATTTCACTCCAATCATTTAGCCAAATATTCCAACCATCGACAAATAAATAATGTAATTGTTTTTCGTTATCAATTTCTACTGGTATTAATTCTTTTAAATCATTTTTTTTGTATTTCTCAAATCGTAATTCAAATCTTTTCCCAGTAATTTTTTCTACAGCATCCATTAGAATATTTAAAAAATAACTAGAGCTATCTTTATTTAAAAACTTATCAACTATTTCATTTCTGTTTGTGGTTGAAGGGTGGGTGGAGGCATAATCACTTTTCCTTTCTGTTAAATAATCTAAATAAAACCCCGAGCATTTTTCAATGTACTGGCTTGCGAAAATATCACAAAAGTATTCTGCAATATGATCCTTGAAAATGTATAACCGGAAGCCTTTTTTAAATGCATCAATATAAATGGGATCATTTAAATATGGAAAAAAATGAAGCAAGTCTTTTTCCTCAAAATCTTTTAAATTTTTCTTATGATAATAATTAGCGAGTATTTCATTGTAAATTGCTTCAGTTATTTGATACTTAATATCAATAAAGTGACCCAATTCATGGTAAAGAACAACATTCGCCAAATAATCTCTTGCAAGATATACTGGTAAATTAATTTGAATTAATTTACTGGTAAAATCAATGTTATAAGTTGAATTTATTATTTTATAATAATCCGTGTAAACAACAAGAGATGGGTCAAAACTAAATTCAACAATCCCATTTACCAACGAGGTAACTATGATAAAGTCGTCAGTTTTATTTAACCATTCATTCAATGCTGATTTTAGGCAATAAACTATTTCAAATGGTATTTGGTTAAAAGTACTCTTATCTAAAAACTCTAAACTTTTAAAAATAAAATCAAGTACCCTTTTGTGCTCAATAATTTGGGCAGCCTTTAATGTATCAAATCTTTCCTGGTTTAATGCCCCTATTAGGCGTCCAAGATTAGTATGATATTGTTCCTTTTTATGGTCTGAATATTTATTGTATTTTGATTTTTCCCATACTTTATTTAGCTGGGCTAAATGAAGCTCTAAAAGCGCAGGTTGCATTTAAATACTACCAATAAATCTCTGCCGCTGCATAATATCAAAAACTCCTTTGTAAACCTTGTCATCTGTTCTTTCAAAGGTATGCTGCGTAAAAAAATCTGGGGCTTCACGAAAGAAAAAAACAATTATTGGAAAATAATCTCTATTAATATTGTAATAATTTTTCATGCCGGTAGCTAGTTCATGTGTTTCTTTCAAAACATTATCTACCTCATTTTTATAATTATTATTCCCCTCAAGAATACTTGAAAGATAAAGTGAAAAAATATTTAATTTTTCACTTTCTATTGAATGAGAATATAACACGAGTAATTTTTCTTAAATCTAAAAAAGCAGCAAGACCTCAAAAATTATTATGCAATATTGCATTATTAATTTATAAACAAAAAACAAGAGTTAATAACTTTTAATAAGTTATTAAAACAGGAATGTTAATTTCTGTTACCATGCGCCTTCTGGTATTTTGGTTCAAACAGCATCTTTCTCTATATGCAGAAATCCAGTTTTAAAACAACTTCACGCTTCATTAACTCGGTATTTTATCCTTTGTCCTTTCAGTGCAACCCAAAACCCGGCAGGTCGCGAAGCACCTGCTGGGTTTACCATAAAACAAACCGTCTTTATCTTTTCCTTACACCCTTGCCCGCTGCGTCTCAGCGTCTCAGCGTTAAAAAAACCGGCCTTAATCACCCAATAAGCCTGTTGTATCCTTCGTAAAGTACAAATCACCTCTTCTCTTCAACCTTGCATGTCTTCACCACAACCTTGCACGTCTTCTCCTTCACCCGCAATATCTCCTCCGCCATCTTGCCTCCCTCTTCCCGCACCTTGCATGTCTCCTCCCCGGCATAAAATCACGCCTCCGCTATCTTCAATCTGCCATCCTAACCCCACGCATCTGCCATCTTTTCAGTTGTCTTGCCTCTCCACATCGTTTTGCAACGCTTCTTGCATTTAACTCATCTCCTCCATCGCGTTGAGCAACGCCTCCGCAATATCAAATCACGCCCCTCTTGGCTGCATTCCCCCGTTTTCTTACATTCATTTCATCTCCTTGTCTGTTATATGCTCGTCTTCAAGACCGCTTATTAAATAACTTTGCCTTATGCTTTTACGCGCACTGGTAAAACCTAATTCCAAAACCAATTCCATCAGCATAGATGATACCGGCATAGTTCGCATAAAAATTCACGCTCCGCCCATTGATGGTGAAGCGAATAAGCACCTTGTAGAATATTTGGCTGAATTGTTCAATCTCCCAAAATCAAAAATAGAAATCACAAAAGGACACAACAGTCCGCATAAAACAATAAAGCTGAATGCCGCAGAAGATTATATAAAAAGCATTTTAAATCCTTTTAAAAATTAAAAAAATCTGTGAATCTGTGGCAACCTTCCTTATAAATAAGCCACAGATTCACAGATTAAATCCGTTTATTTTCCAAGTACCACCTTCTTCACCACATTCAGTTCCTCCGAAGTAATTTTCACGAAATAAATCCCGTTTTTAAAATCTCCGAGATTCATTTCAATGATTTCGCTCATGAAATCATTATATGTGTTTCTCAAAATCAATTGCCCCATGCTGTTATAAATAGAAATACTCAAATCCTGTTTATGCGGAACAATAATATCAAACACAACATTGCCTTCAGTCGGATTAGGGTAAACCGAAACTGAAGGAGTAAAATTCGCCTGCTCATTTATGGCAACAATATTCGTAGGGTCAACCAGGAAATTATGCGACACCTCGCTTCCGAAATCCGAATTGAATGATTTGACTATTACAGCCGACATGTTTTTAAAGCGTGCATAGCCGGTGCCCTGCCCGGGGTTTGCCCAGAAAGTCAACCCGTCATTCCCTGAATCGTAAAGTGTAAACCGGTAACAGCCCGCAGAAAGGTAAAGCGTGTCTTTGTAAATAGTATTTGCCGTTAATGATCCCGGCAGCACCTGGTAAATAATATTGTTATTATGATCCCAGAATTTAAAATACGTCTGCCCGGGTACGTTGTTGGTTTTATATTCGAAAACAAAAGCCGTATCAAACACCTGCGGAATACTTGCAACCGAATATATGGTATCATCATACGGGTATTCATCGGCAACACCATTTACCGATGATAAATAAATCCTGAAATCGGTGTTGGTTGCCGTAGGTAAAATATAATTGTTTAAAAACACACTCACCGATTTATTTGTGCTTACCGATCCAATCCAGTTGTACGTATATTCCTGCAATCCCAAAATGCCATACTTAATTACAGCGCTTGTAAGCTGTGCAGTTCCGTTATTGCGCAATTGCACTACCAGGTTATCGCAAACCGGATTAATGCGGGAGTATTCAAAAATATTATTCGGAGTATTAATTTCTTCGATGGAAGCGTCATTCGCATGAACCGGGTTTTTATATTGAATAAGCTGCGAACCGAATACATAATTAGCCGATGGACTTGTGGCAGTATATGCCTGCATGTTAATATCCAGCGTATGCGTGGAGCCTCCTGTAACAGGAGGAAAATCATAAATATCGGGAAAAACCACAGCGCCCGGGCACCAGTTGGCGCGGTTATAAATCCACGTGCCGCCCTGCGGATACAACGGGTTGGTGCCGCAGGTTTTCCAGATGCTTTTTGTATGCATCAATACACTGTCCAAATAAAGTGAACGCGCTTTGGCGCAAAACTCCGCGCAGTTGGTATTGTCGGCACCATGCCCGGTTTGCAAAATTCGCATACGCATGATGTTAGTATTCGCATCGGTGGTAAATGTGATGGGTGTAAGATAATTTTCAATCGGGTTGGATGCATTACCAAACGGGAAGCTGCCATTCCAGAGCTGTGTAATGCTGATGGGGTCCATAACCGGGTCGCCTTCAACTAAAACAAAATCGAGAGTAACAACCCAGCCTCTCCCCACATTGGTTTCATAGCCTGTATGAATATATTCAATCTCCACCGAGTCGTGCAAAAACATTTGGTAATCGGTAATATCAATGTGCCACTCGGCATGCCAGGATTGGCTAAAACTATTTCCGTAAGGAGTTATAAAGCGCACAACCTCCATGTTTTTCGACACCGAATCTACACCGCCTTTTCTTCGGATATAAATATAGTCGAGGTAATCCCATTCACCGCACTGTTGTCCTGTGGGGCAGCGATAGCTGAGATTTAAATATACTTTGCGGTACTTAACAGTTTCGGGTGAAAAGATTCCCCACGCAGGATAAGGATTCTGCCCTGTGGAAGGATTGGTTACCATCAATACCTGGTTGTGTGTTATAACATGGGTTGTATCACCATAGGATGCGAATGAGAATTGATAAGTGATTATAAATAAAGCCGTGAAACCGATTTGTAAATATTTTTTCATTTTTTCATTTTTTACAAAGATATGTTTTTGCGTCCTTTCCGGCAGGTCCGGAATGTTTTTGTTTCCTGCCAAATTTTATTTATTCGTTAATTCGTCCGTCAGTTGACGGATTAGTATTCATTGAAGTTTTTTTCTAATTTTGACCAGCAATATTTTTTAACTGAAATTGTAAATCAAGTTAATGGCGGAGGTTGAAATGAAAATGCCCAAAATGGGCGAAAGTGTTGCCGAAGCCACCATTATTAAGTGGCTGAAAAACGAAGGCGATAGAATTGAAGCCGATGAACCGGTTTTGGAAATTGCTACCGATAAAGTGGATTCAGAAGTGCCATCATCAACAGCAGGGATTTTGCAAAAGAAATTATTTAAGGATGGCGATGTTGTTCAGGTAGGAGCTGTAATTGCAATCATTAACTCAGAGGGTGTAATCAGTAAAGCTTCTCCATCAAATAGTACTACCACTACCGTTCAAACTATCAAACCAACACCGGCTTTAGTAGAAGAAAAAGTTCCCTACGTTCCAACTCCTTCATCTTCGCCTTCGCCAAAAGCGAATGGAACAGCTTCACGATTTTATTCCCCATTAGTAAAAACGATTGCTTCACAGGAAAAAGTTTCTATACAGGAGCTGGAAAGTATTGGGGGAACGGGTGCGGAAGGACGTGTAACAAAAAGAGATATTCTCGCTTTCATCGAAAAAAGAACTAAGCCATCTGCTGCTCCGGAAATAAAAATTTCTGTACTTCCTGCCACAGCTGCTTCGGTTGTCACTTCATTTTCCGGTGATACAGAAATCATCGAAATGGACCGCATGCGCAAGCTTATTGCCGATCACATGGTGATGAGCAAACATACATCAGCGCATGTTACGTCTTTTGTGGAAGCCGATGTGACAAACCTGGTTCGGTGGCGCGAAAAAATTAAAAATGAATTTGAAAAACGTGAAGGTGAAAAAATAACTTTCACTCCCGTTTTTATCGAAGCTGTTGTTAAAGCGATAAAAGATTTTCCAATGGTAAATGTTTCGGTTGACGGAACAAAAATCATTCTCAAAAAAAATATCAACATTGGTATGGCGACTGCATTGCCTTCAGGAAATTTAATTGTTCCTGTTCTGAAAAATGCCGACCGCATGAGCCTCTTTGGGCTTACTAAAACCGTAAATGAACTTGCAAATCGTGCGCGAAATAATAAATTAATGCCCGATGAAATCCAGGGAGGAACATTTACGCTTACCAATGTGGGTACATTTGGTAATGTGATGGGTACACCAATCATTAACCAGCCGCAGGTTGCAATTCTTGCCACCGGGGCCATTCGTAAAAAACCCGCAGTAATTGAGACTCCGCAGGGTGATGCTATAGCTATACGGCACATGATGTTTCTTTCACTCTCTTATGATCACCGCGTAGTGGACGGAGCGCTTGGCGGAAGTTTTCTGAAACGTGTAGCTGATTATCTTGAACAATTTGATAACAGTCGAACTCTCTGAAAAAATATTTTAATATGAAATACATTTATAAAATTATTTTTCTGGTATTAATTTCTTTTAATGTTTTCGCTCAGCAGAAACCAGTTTTGTCAAAGGATCAAATCGGTGATATAAAAAAAGAAGGGGCTGATTTCTTTAAAGCCGAAAATTATCGAGAAGCATTAAAGCGTTACCAGCAGCTTGTGAATGCCGAACCGGATGATGTTGATTTTAATTACCAAGCCGGTGTTTGTTATCTGAAAACATATGTGGATAAAAAAAAATCGGCTGAGTATTTAAAAAATGTATTGAATAAAAAAGACGCTCCCAAGGATATTTTATATTATATGGGAGAAGCGCTGATGTGCAATATGGAATTTAATGAAGCCATCGAATCGTTCGAAAAATATAAGGAAGCCAATGGCGGAAAAACAAATCCGAAAATGTTAGTTGACCAGCATATTGAATGGTGTCATAATGCTTTGGTGTTGACGAGAATGCCGGTGGATGTGAAATTTGAAAATCCCGGCAAAACAGTAAACTCTGTATATTCCGAATTTCGTCCTGTATGCGGAGCTAACGATTCTATTATTTATTTTGCTTCTGCACGTAAAGGAAATACGGGAGGAATAATTGACGGTTACGGTGATTATATTTATGATGTGTATTTAACATCACGTACCGATACCTCATGGACACGGGCAAAAAATGCAGGCACCAATGTTAACACCGAAACATATGATGAGCCTTTATTCGTAACAATGAATGGTGATAAAATGCTTGTTTACCGCGAAGGTGGCCAGGCAGAAGGCGATATCTATTATTCGGAGTTGAAAGGAAAACAATGGTCTAAAATTATTGACATGGGCGACCAGGTTGACGGACTACCTAAAGTAACCGGTGCGTGCATGACACAGGACGGAAAAACAATTTATTTTTCAGGTGATACAAAGGGAACAAAAGGCGGAAAAGATATTTGGAAAATCAGCAAAGATACTTCAACCGGAAAATGGAGTATGCCTGAGAACCTGGGAGGCGGAGTGAATACAAAATTTGATGAAATCAATCCGTGGCTTTCGCCCGATCAGAAAACTTTGTTTTTTGCTTCAATGGGACATAACAGCATGGGTGGTTTTGATTTGTTTAAAACAACGATGAGCGATCCGCGTGCTGGGTGGAGCACAGCACAAAATTTAGGCTACCCGCTTAATACTGTTTTTGATGACCAGTACATTTCACTTAATGGGACCGGCAAAACCGGCTATGTTTCAGCATGGCGCGAAGATGGAATTGGTGAAACCGATATCTATCGCATCACACTTACCGAATCCTTAATATCGCCCACCCCTGTTTTGGTAAAAATGAAAGCATTGAATGCTTCGGGTCTTCCTGCAAAAGAAGCCGTGTGCATTGTAACGGTAAGGGCTACCGGAGAAATGATCGGAACTTTTTATGTTAACGGTTCAACCGGTTTGGTAAATCTTTCGTTGCCTCCCGGAGGGTACCGTGTAAAGCTAAGATTACCTAAAATAGGCAAAGCCGATGAAGATTTCGACATCAACGGTGATGAACCCGGAAGCATAAAAACAATTGTTTACACTTTGAAATAAACTAACCTCAGTCACTTCAGCTCTCATCAATGAATCTTAAACTCACCAAACCCGTTTGTTTTTTCGACCTCGAAACAACAGGTGTCAATGTTGCCATTGACAGGATTGTTGAAATTTCCATTCTTAAAATGATGCCCGATGGAAGCCGCATTATTAAAACCAAACGCGTTAATCCCGAAATGCCTATTTCCGAGGGTGCTTCAAAAGTGCATGGGATATATGATGATGATGTAAAAAACGAACCGGCTTTCAAAGACATAGCACATGAACTGATACAGTCCATGAATGGTGCCGACCTTGCTGGATACAATTCCAATAAATTTGATGTGCCTATTCTTGTGGAAGAATTTATGCGTGCGGGAATTACTTTTGACATGAAAGGCAGGAGATTGGTTGATGTGCAAAATATTTTTCATAAGATGGAACAGCGTACGTTAAACGCGGCTTACCGCTTTTATTGCAATAAGGATATTGAAAAGGCGCACAGTGCCGAAGCCGATATTCTTGCAACGGTTGAAGTGCTCGAAGCACAGCTTGACCGTTATTCCGATTTGAAAAACGATGTGGAGTTTTTACACGACTTCTGCAGCGGCAGCAACAATGTTGACCTTGCCGGGCGGATTATTTTTAACGAACAAAAGCAGGAAGTATTTAATTTCGGAAAGCATAAAGGAAAATTAGTAGATGAGGTATTTATCTCCGAGCCTTCGTATTACGACTGGATGATGAAAGGCGATTTCACCCAGCAAACGAAACAAATTATTACTTCAATCCGGCTAAGGAATTTTAATAAGCAGTAATATTAGCAAACAAGAAACAATAAAAAACACACTATGAAAAAGTTTATGCGCACTTATTTATATCCGGGTGGCAGCGGTGCCTTTGCTTTGCTGTGGATATTGATGGCAATGATATTCCTGTTTTGTATTTTCAGGTACGGATAAATTGCCCGGTAAAGAACTAAGGG
>JBIOHJ010000041.1:0-23304 GCA_044448905.1 Bacteroidia bacterium
CAATAAATTTTTTCGGTTGCCCTCTGATTTTAGCCTTCCATTTTCATGATACGATTTCCAGTAGCCTTCGGGTTTTCCGTTAATGAGATTCCCTTCACTGCTTAATTTTCCATTAGAATAATAAAAGCGGTTAAAACCATTTGGATTGACATCCGTTTGTGCAATTACAGATACCGTTATAAATTGAAGAATAAAAACTAAAACTGATTTTTTGATTTTCATAATAAAGCAAAGTTACAAAACAAGGCTCAGAAAGCGATATTTAAAGCATAAAAATATATTTGATGATTTGTATAGTGTGAAATGTTTTTATACATTCGCCTTGTGTTATTAAAGTTCTTTTTTAAAGATTCGTATCGTAATAAAAATCACCTTTGTTTAACCTCAAAATCAAAACCATTATGAAAACAAACTACACAGTTAAAATTTTTATTATTTGTGCAGTTGCATGCTTTGCAGCACTGATGAACAATTGCAATACTCCTGCAGAAAAAGAAAAAGCGACAGAAAATGCAGGTGATGTGATGAATACAAGTTCGGACGTAGAACGCGGACGTTATTTGGTCACTTTCGGTGGTTGTGATGATTGCCATTCACCGAAAATTATGACTGCTCAGGGTCCGGTGGTTGATTCAACAAGGAGGCTTTCTGGTCATCCTGCTGATGCGGCATTGCCGGAAATTAATCAAAGTGCGCTGAGTCATTGGTACCTTGCTGGTCAGGACCTTACTTCATGGGTTGGTCCGTGGGGAGTTTCGTTTCCAGCAAATCTTACCCCCGATACAGCTACGGGTACAGGTGTCTGGACTCCGGAATTATTTATTAAAATTATGCGTACCGGCAAACACATGGGGTCCGACTCTGGACGTCCGATTTTACCTCCGATGCCATGGTGGAGCATAGGGCAATTGACTGATGAAGATTTAACAGCCGTGTTGGCGTACCTGCACACTTTGCCCGCTGTTTCAAATAAAGTTCCTGATCCAATACCACCTGCAGCGAATTAAAATGATTTAATAACAAAGCCGGCAAAGTTTTTTTTGCCGGCTTTGTTAAATATTTAAATACCCTTTTTGTACCCCCACCAGGAATCGAACCTGGATTTAAAGTTTAGGAAACTTCCGTTCTATCCATTGAACTACAGGGGCATTTTTAATTATCAATTGTAAATTTATTTTACTTTACTTCCATTATCAAAATTTTTAACAGGAGAAACAAAAACCAGTTCGCCTTTTTCGTTTTCAGCCATCAATATCATTCCTTGCGATTCGATGCCTTTTATTTTTCTTGGAGCAAGATTGGCAAGCAGTACTACCTGCTGCCCGATTATTTTTTCGGGTTCATAATATTCGGCAATGCCTGAAACAACTGTGCGTTTGTCAACACCTGTATCAAGCAAAAGTTTTAACAGTTTATCAGTTTTGGGAACACGTTCGGCTTCCAAGATAGTTCCGATTCGAATATCCATTTTAGAGAAATCATCAAATGAAGTTTCAGGCTTTATTTCTTGTACGGATTGTTGATTTTCGATTGTGGATTTTGTTTCTTCATTCATATTTTTTGTTGCGTGAAGTTTTTGAATTTGGTTTTCGATTTCAGAATCTTCGATTTTTTTAAAAAGGACATAGGATGGATTTATTTTGTGTTCTTTAGGAACCTCAATATAATGTGTTTTAATATTTAGAATTTCCTCAGAATTTTTCTTTATTAATATGTTCTTAAGATTTAGCATTTCAAATAATCGAGTTGCAATATTTGGCAAAAATGGTTTCAGGAAAATATATAATCGTGCACAATTGTAAAAATGATCTCTCAAAATATATCCAGCCTTTTCTTTATCAGTTTTAATTACTTTCCACGGTTCTTCCGCTTGTAATTCCGAATTCCATTTTTTAAGAATATTCATTACTAATGATAGAGCTGTCCGAAATCTAAATTCTTCAATTAATTTATTAACCTCATGTTCATAGCCTTTTAATTCAATGCCATGCTTTGGATCAAAGATTGGATTGACTGAAGGGACTACACCCTCATAAAACATGTTAATTAGATCAACTATCCTTTTGACATAATTTCCTAAATTATCTGCCAATTCATTATTCACCCGTGCCTGGTAATCTTTCCATGTAAACTCACTGTCTTTAGTTTCGGGAGCAATAGAAGTGAGAACGTATCTTAACTCATCTTCTCTTCCGGGAAAATCTTTTAAATACTCATGCAACCATACTGCCCAATTGCGTGAAGTTGAAATTTTATCTCCTTCCAAATTCAAAAACTCATTTGCGGGTACATTAGATGGCAAAACAAATTCATCATGCTGCAATAACATCATCGGAAAAATAATAGCGTGAAAAACAATATTGTCCTTGCCGATAAAATGGATAAGCATTGCATTATCATTTTCGTTCGGTTGTTTTTTCCAGTATTTTTCCCAATCACCGGGAAGCAGTTCCCTGGTAGATGAAATGTACCCGATGGGCGCGTCAAACCAAACGTACAAAACTTTTCCTTCGGCACCGGGTAATGGAACAGGAATTCCCCAATCTAAATCACGTGTCATAGCACGGGGCTGTAATCCTTCTTTCAACCAGCTTTCGCATTGTCCCTTTATATTGGGTTTCCAGTTTTCAAATCGTTTGATGTATTCTTTAAATTCGGGCGACTGCTGGATTTTTCCCATCGGCAAATACCAGTTTTTTGTTGACCGCATCACAGGAATTGCACCACTTAGTTTTGATTTAGGATTAATCAAATCACTTGGCTGTAATGAGGTACCGCAATTTTCGCATTGGTCGCCATACGCATTTTCGTTTCCGCATTTCGGACAAGTGCCTACAATATATCGGTCTGCTAAAAATTGTTTTGCTTCTTCATCATAAAATTGTTCGGAAACAATTTCTTCAAAAACTTTTTTGTCATAAAGGGTTTTAAAAAAATCCTGTGCAGTTTCGTGATGAACCTTTGCAGTAGTTCTTGAATAATGGTCGAATGAAATTCCAAACTCTGCAAAAGATTTTTTCATCATTTCATGATACTTATCAACCACTTGCTGCGGGGAAATACCAAGTTGTTTTGCTTTCAGTGTAATCGGAACCCCATGTTCATCGCTTCCGCAGATAAATTTAACATCCTCACCCTTTAATCTTAAATAGCGGACATAAATATCGGCCGGAATATAACAGCCCGCAAGGTGCCCGATATGAACGGGACCATTGGCATAGGGTAAAGCGGCTGTGACTAAATATTTCGACATAAAAAAGTTTAAACTATTTTAGCTGCGCAAAGATAAAAGAAAGAATCAGCCTCATGATTTCTCCTCCCTATTTGAAACAAGGCGATGCCATTGCAATTATTTCAACGGCAAGAAAAGTTTCCCGCGAAGAAATGCAGCCCGCAATTGATATTCTCAAAACCTGGGGTTATGAAGTTGTTTTAGGAAAAAATCTTTTCAAACAACAAAATCAATATGCTGGAAATGATGCTGAGCGATTGCAGGATTTTCAGAACGCTTTGGATGATTCAACCATAAAAGCAATTCTATTTGCGCGGGGTGGTTATGGAACAGTCCGTATCATAGACAAAGTTGATTTTTCGAAATTTAAAAAAAATCCAAAGTGGATAATTGGTTACAGTGACGCTACTGTGATTCATTCGCACGTGCATACTCATTTCGGAATTGAAACCATACACGGTCCGATGGCAATTAATCTTTCGAAAATAGCTAACCATGTTTTAGAAAATCTTAAACAATTATTACAAGGTCAGGTGTCGGATGTCGGATGGCAGAAATCAGAAATAAATAGAAACGGAGTTTCAAAAGGAATTCTGACAGGCGGCAACCTTTCCTTATTATATGCTTTGAACAATACGTCTTCTGATATTGACACCAAAAACAAAATTCTGTTCATCGAAGATTTGGATGAGTATCTTTATCACATTGACAGGATGATGACGAACTTAAAACGCTCAGGTAAGCTTAAATTCCTTGCCGGATTGATTGTTGGCGGCATGACAGAAATGAAAGACAACACCGTTCCGTTTGGGAAAACTGCCGAAGAAATAATCTGTGAATCAGTGGCCGAATATAATTACCCTGTTTGTTTTAATTTTCCTGCAGGACATGTTCCAAATAATCATCCATTGATTTTTGGAAGAGAAGCTGAATTTACCGTTGGTGATAAAATAAATTTAAAATACAGCCACTGATTAAAATGGCAGAACACAACGAAACCGGAAGAGCAGGCGAAGAACTTGCCGAAAAATATTTAACCGAGCACGGTTATGAAATTCTTAGCCGAAACTGGAGGTTTGGAAAATATGAAATTGATATCATTGCCCGGAAGGGGAATGTTTTATCCATTGTTGAAGTGAAAACCAGGACAGGAAATTTTTTTGGTGAACCGGAAGAAGGCGTAACAAAAAAGAAAGAACGTTTCTTGGCAGATGCTGCCGATTATTATATTCAATCAAGAAATCTGGATGTGGAATGCCGGTATGATATTATTTCAATCACTTTTTGGGGAGGTAAATATCAATTGAACATGATTGAAGATGCTTTTTACCCTTTTCAGAGGTGACTTTTGCCTCTCAGGCGGGCTGACTTCTGTAATTAAGCTACCTTTGCACCTTAATAAGTAAGTCCATGCGAAGAGAAAATCCAAAGCGAAAGCGTATCAGTTCCGGAAGGCGTAGCAGTCCCGCCCCTTTTGAAAGAAAAAATTTCAGGCGAAGGGATAATGAATCAGAAAATGAAAGTTCATCGGGTGAAAGTAAAAAAACAACCTGGCAAAAACGGGATAGTGCGAGAGAAGACAGGAAACCGTTTCGTTCACGCCCGTTCAAATCATACGATAAGAAAAGCACAGGTGAATTTGAAAGAAAAAAATACGAACCGGTTCCGTTTGAAAAGAAAAAAAAATATGCCGACCGTAACGCTAAAATAAAAAAGAACGAACGAAGGTTTGATTTCGGACAGGAGTTCACTAATAAAGATTATCAACCAAAAGAAGAAAGGCTTGCAGGACGAAGCGAAACAAAAAGTACTATATGGAAGAAGAGCAATACATTTCGCAAAAACCGGAATGAAGAAAGCAGTACAGGTGAATATCGAAAACCCTTTTTTGAAAAAAGAAGAAGCAAGCCCGGATTTAATAAAACCAATTTCAGAAAGCCTTCTCCCGAAGGTCAATCATCTGAACCCGGGCTTATTCGCCTTAATAAATATATTTCCAACTCCGGAATATGCAGCAGGCGCGAAGCTGATGATATGATTACTGCGGGGTTAATTTCTGTAAACGGAAAAATCATCACTCAGCTTGGAACAAAAATTTCTCCCGAAGATGTCGTAAAATATGATAATGAAACGCTGAAACGTGAACGAAATGTTTATGTGCTGTTAAACAAACCAAAAGATTATATCACCACTGCAGATGACCCCGAAAAAAGAAATACAGTTATGGAACTTGTGGCTGATGCTTGTAAAGAGAGAATTTACCCGGTGGGCAGGTTAGATCGTAATACAACAGGTGTTTTGCTTTTTACCAATGATGGCGAGCTCACAAAAAAACTCACACACCCGGGTTCGAATATTAAAAAAATATATCATGTGGAGCTTGATAAGAATTTAAAAGCAGATGACATGCAAAAAATCTCGGATGGAATTGAGTTGGAAGACGGCATGGCTTACGTGGATGAAATTGCTTACGATAATCCGGTTGATAAATCACATGCAGGTATTGAATTGCATTCGGGAAAAAACAGGATTGTAAGAAGGATCTTTGAAGCCCTCGGTTATGAAGTGCGAAAACTTGACCGCGTTGTTTTTGCAGGACTTACTAAAAAAGATTTGCCTCGTGGCAAATGGCGGTTCTTGTCGGAACGCGAAGTTGGAATATTGAAAATGCTGTCAGGAAATAAAAAATCTTTCCTTGCCAAAACCACTCAAGTGAAATGATTAATGAACAGTAAAACTGCAATACTTTTATTTTTTGCCTTTTCATTTTTCACTATTTCTTCCGCATCCCAAACTCCGGAAAACAAAGACTCCTTATCAGCGGTAACCGATACAGTATTCGACCCTGTTCAGCAAAGCCGCCCCGGTTACGGGCAGTTTTTTTATAAGCAGTACCTCGGAAATTTAGGTTTGGCTTACCGGCTGGTAAATTTTTGGGACGAATCCTTTTTGTTTTTCAATACCGGCATCAACCAGCTTAAAGTATACGAATATTCCGAAGAGATGAATAAAACTTTTCCTGACAGGAATGCTCATTCACAGCTCCGGTATGTGAATGGCTCAGATAAAGAACAGAATTTTACCGTCCATCATTTGCAAAAACTTTCAAGAGTATTTTCTTTCGGACTTGATTTCAGAACAGCGAAATCCAAAGGCAATTACTCAAACCAGAATTCTAATTTCAGGAATTTTAATTTATTTACGAAAATTGAAACGCACAATAAAAGATATCGGCTGCTGTTGAATTACCTGAGCAACAAAATTACAGCACAGGAAAATGGCGGGTTGAAAGCCGATTCTGCCTTTGAGCAGGATGCAACGTTTGATCCGAAAACAGCAGCGGTGAATTTTAATGTGGTTTCTAATCTTCATAAATCGAGAATTTATTTCGCAACACAACAATTCAATTTCACAAGGGATAAAAAAGATAGTCTTCACGATGAGAACCCGCGTAAGGCGATTTTATTGAAGCACACTTTCCGATGGAACGAAAGCGCGAAAGTATTTTCAGCCGATGCTTATTACCCTGCTGTTTTTAAACAGGTTTATTATGATTCTACCGCCACATATGATTCGTTGTTTGCAAAAAATATTTATAACGAAGTTTCCCTATGGTTTAATAATATGCCGGCTGTAAATAATTTATTAAACGGAACCAGTTCATTTTATTTATCGGGAAATTATGAACTGTATGATTATTACCAACGGGGTTTAGATACTTCCTTAAAAAATACTTCGGTAAAGCCGGGTGGCAGCATTGATTGGAAAAACGGGCTGGGAATAAACTTCTTTTACCAGAAAAATATCAATGACTTTAAGTTTGATTTTTATAAGGCTTTTCTTGAACTTTCGTTTAAGCAGGAAAATAAAAACCGCAAGGTTACGTTAGTGCTGCAAAACGAAAAAAGAAACCCCGATTTTATTTCCGGGTATTATAATTCAAATCATTTTATCTGGTATAATCAATTCAGCCCGGTTGATTATTCAAAGGCAGGTTTAACTGCCGAAACAAAGTTTGATAAGCAACAATTAAAAGTAACTGCCAGCTATTACCTCGTTAAAAACTTAACTTACTTTAACGAAGAAGTATTGCCTGCGCAGTTTCCGGAAAATATCGGGGTTGCTGCTTTCGATATTTACCATTCAATAAAATTTGGAAAGTTTAATTTGATTAATGATTTGCAGGTTCAAAGCGCGGACAAGAAAGAAGTTGTGCGGCTTCCGTTTTTCTCATCCTACACCAGTTTCTATTATGAAAATTATTTTTTTAATAAGGCATTGGGTGTTCAGTTTGGATTTGAGCTGAGGTATTGCACAATATATTTTGCCGACTCCTACAACCCTGCAACCGGGCAGTTTTACTTGCAGGATGAAAAAGAAATTGGCAACTATCCGTACATTGATTTATTTGTCAATACGAAAATAAAAAATGCCAACCTGTTTTTAAAGTCCGAACATTTTAATGCAGGGTTTTTTAAAAATAATTATTACCTCATTCCTCATTACCCCATGCCCGGCCGGACACTTAAGTTCGGAATTATATGGGATTTTTTTGATTAAAGATAGACACTGATTAGCACAGATTAATTAGTGTAATCAGTGTAATCAGTGGTAACCTTTTTACTCCTATGTCTTTTGTTTTATTTTTTTAGCTGCAGGAAAAAGAACATTATTCAAAATCAGGCGATAGCCGGGGCTGTTAGGATGAAGATTTAAATCGGTTGGGGGGTCGTAAACCATGTGCTGGTAATCTTCGGGGTCGTGACCGCCATAAAAAGTCCACGTGCCTTTGCCGAAATCGCCATGAATATATTTTGCATAACCGCCCGGTTTATTTTCGCCCATTACTAAAACTTCGGGTTTGATAAAACGCTTGTCGAATGCTGTTGTTTGCCCCATGAATCCTTTAATAATCTGTTCGTGGTTCTGGCAAAGCATAGTTGGCACAGGATCCCACTTAGCGGAAAATTCAAACAATGAAAAAAAATCTTCGTTGCGGCTTATTCCTTTTTGGGCGGGAATAATATCAAGGTTCGAAAATTCGTATTCCATCGGGTTGGTGCTTAAGCGAAAATCTTTGAACGCAAATGTTTTTGAGAAATCGAGCTTCGAATTGTAATCGGGAGTAGTGCCGTCAGCGTCATACATGCGTTCCGCAATATCCAAACCTTCAGCAGCAAGGGCAATGTCATACGAATCGGTGCCGGAGCACATGGTAAATGTGTAACCGCCACCTGCCGTAAACTCTTTTATCTTTAAAGCCACAGCAAGCTTTAATTGCGATACCTTGCTGAAACCAAGCTTGTGCGCCATGGCTTCATCGGTGCGAACCTGTTCCTGGTACCAGGGCGCTGTGTGATACATGGCGAAAAATTTTCCGTACTGTCCGGTAAAGTCTTCGTGGTGCAGGTGCATCCAGTCGTACTTGGGTAAAAGACCGTTTATGATTTCTTCGTCATACACTACTTCGTAAGGAATTTCGGCATAGGTGAGGGCTAACGTTACGGCATCATCCCACGGTAATTTATTTTTTGGTGAGTAGACGGCAACTTTAGGAGCTTTCTCGAGCTTCATCACTTCCATATTTACCTGCGGGTCGGCAATTTCCTGCCGGATGGCATCGGCTTGCCCGTTTGCAATTACGGTAAAGGTTACTCCGCGTATGGTACATTCTTTTTCGATGGAGGGAGCCTGCGGAATTAAAAAGCTTCCGCCACGGTAGTTGAGCAGCCATTCCATAGTTATATCATTCCGCAAAACCCAGTATGCAATTCCGTATGCTTTCAGGTGGTTGCTCTGGGCATTGTCCATGGGAATTAAAATGTAGGCGGCTTTGGATGCAATGGAAATTGCAAAAAGAAAAATGATAAGGAGGAGTTTGAGTTTCATTAACTGATAATAAGTAGCAAAATTATAGTAAATAAAATTGTGGGGATGAAAATACCATGAGAAATTGGAGGGGTGAGGTATTAAAATTACTTTTGACAGGATAAAAATTTTTGAATGGCTAAAATAATTTTACGCGTAAAACATATTTTAATAAAATGTGCTAAATGGTTTTTCGGAATAGTTGGTTTAATTTCTTTTTCATTTTTTGTCTTAAGCTTTACTGATATTCCATATTATGCATATCATTGGTTAGGCACAACAAATGTTAAGCTGACACAAAAGCCTGATCTTATAGTTATACTTGGCGGTAGCGGTATGCCAAGTCCCGATGGTTTAATCAGAACTTACTATGGTGCACTTGCAGCCAAACAGTTTAAAGAAGCTGAAATTATTATTGCACTTCCATACAACGAAAATGGCAGCTTATATCAATTAGAATTAATGGCGCATGAGCTCATTGTTAAAGGCATAGATTCATCGCGAATAAAATTTGAGCCATTGGGATTTAACACACATTCGCAAGCGGTTAATATTGCCTCAATGGTTGGCTCAAATAAAAATAATCTTTCCCTTTTAATAATAACATCTCCCGAACACATGTATCGTTCAGTAAAGACATTTAGAACGGCTGGTTTTGCTGATGTAGGCGGAGTTCCAACTTTTGAAAAGCCGATAGATGAGGAAAAGGCAAAAGACAAAGAAAAATCAGAAGACACGCGAATAAAAAGCCTCGATTTAAGATACAATATGTGGAGCTATCTTAACTATGAGCTTTTAGTAATGCGCGAATACTTGGCAATTTTATATTATAAAGTAAAAGGTTGGATGTGAAAACGGTTGCTAAATTAAAATTGCAATAACCAACATAATTATTGTTTTGTCAGAGTCCACGAGCAGTAGTAGGTACAGCAGACAGTGCCGGTGGGCATTCCGTTCAGAGTACCGTAAGTAAATACTTCCATTTCAACCAGTGCTGAATTACCATTGATGGTAATGGTGCCTGTACGAATATTAAAAGCCTGAGATGGAGAATCGAAATAAGGTATATTGATAACGTTATTCTGGAGGGAGCCCGGAAACGGTTCCGGTACATAACCAATAAGACCATTGATGGTGATAGCATTTCCATTTTGGCTGAAGGTAACATTAGAATTGGATTCGAGATGACCATTATCATTACAGCCAGATGTTGTCACACAATTGGGAGAAACGAGATGCCCTTTCCATGTGCCGGATAGATCAACACCGGGGGTGTTGTTGCTTGAGCTGCCGGTAGTTGAGTTGTCCTCATCTTTTCCGCATGAGAATAAGAGAATTAGCAGCATTAATCCACTAAGATTTTTCATAACATCTATTTTGTGCAAAAATATGTTTTTTGCCGCACAAACCGCACGGCTGATCCAAACAAATTGTGGTTCGCATTTTTCGGGGTTGGATTTGGGAATTAGGTTACTTTTGACGGAGGAATTGTTTGTGAGAATCAAACAATGACGAATTGCCGCAGGTTACTAATTTTCATCACATAATGTGTCAGATAGTTTTTTACCAAGTATCCCATAAGTTTTAAGCTTGTTCATTTGAATGGTTTTATATGAAACCCCATTAAAATAAAAAGTTTTGCTGCCGGGAACTTGCGAGAGCGGATAGACTTTTATGGTTTCAGATACCGGGATATCTTTAAAACTTCCATATTCTACTCTTAGAAAAATTATTCTTTTAAAATCTTCCTCCCTAACCCCTACAGTCATTTCTGAATATTCATAAATCGCATATTCTTTTTGTATTTCAACTTCTATCTTTCTCATATTATAAACGTTTTTTCACAAGGATAATTAAATTTTTTCACTAATCAAAACCAAGTAATTTTTAATGATAGACAACTCCCGGCAGGTTATCATTTAACCTGATGGGTCGCGAAGCCCCTGTCAGGTTATATAAAAATGAAAACGAAATAACCTTCTTTTTCCATTCAGCGTCTTCCCCCAACTTCCTCCTCCCATTCCCAAAAATTCTTTCATTTAATCAATAGCTGATAACCTTACTACCAAATTAACCTGTTTTTATCTTTTCCTTTCACCTTTGCCTCTCTTCTCTTCCGAAAAGTATCCTGTCAAAAAAGTCTTTTATCTGCTCAAAATCGCATTCTGTCCTTCGTAAAGTACAAATTATATCATCTCTTCAACCTTGCACGCTTCCTCTTTAACCTTGCACGTCATCTCCTCGACCTGAAATGTCTCCTCCTTAGTCTTGCATCCCTCTTCCCGCATCTTGCATGCCTCCTCCTCGATATAAAATCTCGTCTCCGCTGTATTCAATCTGTCATCCTAACACAATGCATCTGCCATCTTTTCAGTTGCCTCTCCTCTCCACAGCATTTTGCAACGCCTCTTGTACTTTACTCATCTCCTCCATCGCATTGAACAACGCCTCCTCAGTATCAAATTACGCTTCATCTGCTTGCATTCACCCGTTTTCTTACATGCATCTCATATCCTTGAAATCAATCCCCGAAGAAGTTTCAAGTTCTTTTGGAAATTAACAAAAGATTGCTTCCCGCTTCATTCCTCACGGTTCTCAATAACGCTTGAATTTATTTTTCCTAAAAAACTTTATCATCATCTTCCACGTCATCCATGCGGGATTTGCGGGTGATGCGGTCGGGTTCGGAAATGGCAAGGTGTTCTTCGGTAAATTCAAAGGCATCGAGGTCGGTGAACTTGGTGAGATGCCCGATGAATTTGAGGTTTACATTACGGAGAGCGCCATTGCGGTTTTTTGCGACAATTATTTCGGCAATGCCCTGTGTGGAATTACCCTGCTCGTCTTCGGTGAGGTCGTAATACTCCGGCCGGTAAATGAAAAGAACGAGGTCGGCATCCTGCTCGATGGCACCGGATTCGCGCAGGTCGGAAAGCTGCGGGCGCTTGGTGCCGCCACGCGATTCAACAGCGCGGCTTAACTGCGAGATGGCGATGATGGGAATATCGAGCTCTTTTGAAATGGCTTTGAGCGAACGTGATATGTTGCTGATTTCCTGCTCGCGGTTGCCTTGGCGGTTGTCCGTCCCGCCAACCATGAGCTGCAGATAATCAACGATGATGAGCTGAACTTTTTTCTCGGCAACGAGGCGCCTGCATTTTGCGCGAAGCTCGAAAATGGAAAGCGCGGGAGTATCGTCAATATATATAGGAGCCTGTGTGATGGGAACAATTTTGGCATTGAGCTGTTCCCACTCGTGATGAGCGAGCTGCCCTTTGCGGATTTTGTCCGATGGAATTTCGGTTTCGCTCGCGATGAGACGGTTTACTAATTGTATGGACGACATTTCGAGCGAGAAAAACGCGACAGGCTTATTGAATTTTACAGCGGCATTCCGCGCAAGCGAAAGCACCATTGCTGTTTTTCCCATGCCGGGGCGGGCGGCAATAATTATTAAATCGGATTTGTGCCAGCCGGCTGTTACGCGGTCTAACTCGGTAAACCCGCTGGGAACACCGGTAACACCGCTGGGCTGGTTGGCTGCAAATTCAATTTCTTTGATGGCTCTTGAAATTAACGAAGGCATGCTTTCGTAATTCCTGCGGATGTTACCTTCGGCAATGGCAAAAAGATTTTTCTCGGCACTGTCCAAAAGGTTCAATACATCGGAAGTGTCTTCGTACGCATCACGGATGGTGTCGTTTGAAATGCGGATGAGCTCGCGCTGGATATATTTCTGAAGAATGATGCGGGCATGAAATTCGATGTTGGCGGCTGAGGCAATGCGGTTGGTAAGCTGGGTGATGTAATAAGGTCCGCCAACTAATTCGAGCTCACCGCTTTTTTTTAATGCATGTGTTACGGTGAGAATATCAATAGGCTCGGCTGAGTGAAAGAGCTTATGAATGGCTGTGAAAATTTTCTGATGCGATTCTTTGTAAAAACAATCGGGACGGAGAATATCTATTACGGCAGTTAATGCATCTTTTTCGAGCATCAAAGCACCAAGCACGGCTTCTTCGATATCTACAGCCTGCGGAGGTAATTTTCCAAGTCCCAGCAAAACCTGCTGACCGGATAAATTTTTAGAAGTTAGTTTTCTTTTGGACGATATGGGGGTTGATACGCTTTCACTCATAATAAAACTCAAAAAGGGTTTAGTAAAAATTTTAGGGGATTCAAAAGTACAATGAGAAAATGCGCTAAGCAAAAAAAAATTTGAAAATAGTTTTGAACAATCGTTTGGAAATTAATTTGAAAATTATAAGAGGGGGAGAATTGAATTATGAATGCTGAATTATGAATTGTGAATAAAGCAATCGTAAATAAATATGA
The DNA here is from genome assembly GCA_044448905.1 of Bacteroidia bacterium. Taxonomy (GTDB): domain Bacteria; phylum Bacteroidota; class Bacteroidia; order AKYH767-A; family OLB10; genus JBIOHJ01. Next base: position 13,436 of record JBIOHJ010000041.1, read on the forward strand.
ATATTATGAATGAGATTCCTCGCTTCGCTCGGAATGACATTCGGTTGTTTATTAGTGTGCAGGCGGGATTTCATCAATCAGGAAAGATGTCTAATGTTGATTTGAAAGTTGACTTTAAATTTTAAACTTTCTGTTCTTCGTTAAAAACTCCCATTGAGGAAAATTTCTGAATCCGTTTATTAATCCGTTCATCGGGATTCATCTCTAAAAGCGGAACCAGTTGTTTTTGGATTTCGGATTTTACGGTCTTAAATATTTTTTCGTGATTCGAGTGTGCGCCACCCAGAGGTTCTTTAATGATGCCGTCAATCAATTTCTGCCCGAGCATATCCTCTGCGGTAAGCTTTAAAGCTTCGGCAGCTTTTTCTTTGAAGTCCCAGCTACGCCAGAGAATGGAAGAACATGATTCGGGAGAAATTACAGAGTACCATGTGTTTTCGAGCATCAAAACCACATCGCCAATTCCAATACCAAGCGCACCTCCCGAAGCACCTTCACCTATAATGATGCAGATTACCGGAACTTTAAGCATTGCCATTTCATAGAGGTTGCGGGCAATAGCCTCGCCTTGACCGCGTTCTTCGGCTTCCAAACCGGGATACGCTCCTGGTGTATCAATTAATGTAACAACAGGTTTGTTAAATTTTTCGGCAAGCTTCATTAAACGCAATGCTTTGCGGTATCCTTCGGGATTAGGCATTCCGAAATTGCGGTACTGACGCATTTTGGTATTGTTGCCTTTTTGCTGACCAATAAACATGATGGTTTGCTGGTCGAACATTCCAAAGCCGCCAATCATGGCTTTATCATCCTTTACATTACGGTCGCCAAATAATTCAATAAATTTTCCACCGGTAAATGCATTAATATAATCAAGCGTATAGGGGCGTTCTGGGTGCCGCGACAGCTGAACTTTTTGCCAAGCAGTTAAATTGCTGAAAATATTTTTTTTTGTCTCTTCAATTTTTTTCTCAAGCTCAACTACGAGCTTTTCGGTATTGACCTTGCCTTTAGCGCCAATCTGCTTTGCTTTGTCAAGCTGCTCGGTAAGCTCTTCGATGGGTTTTTCAAAATCAAGCATAACTGCGGTTATTAAGTCGTTGGGTAATCAGGTAATTAGTTTTACAAATGTAAAATTAAAAATGATTTTGTTTTAAATCATCTTTATAGATTCGCATAAATCTTAAGTGATGATTTGTTTTCCCAAAGCTAAAATTAATCTCGGATTAAATATTATTGAAAAACGAGATGATGGCTTTCATAATATTGAAACGGTTTTTTACCCACTACAGTGGTGTGATGTACTGGAGGTCATTGGTTCGGAGTCAGGAATTCGGAGTTTGGAGAAAAAAGAAAAAATTGAATTTATGTTGAGTGGATTAAATGTAAATGGGGATTTTAAAAATAATTTATGTGTGAAAGCTTATGATTTGCTGGATAAGGAATTTGATTTATCCGCGGTTAAAATTCATTTACATAAAATAATTCCAATGGGTGCAGGTTTGGGGGGAGGTTCAGCCGATGCTGCTTTTACTTTAAAATTGCTGAATGTGATTTTTAATCTGAAATTAAATATCGATGTTTTGAAAAATTATGCGCAGCAACTTGGCAGTGATGTTCCCTTTTTTATTGAAAATGCTCCGGTGTTTGCACATGGCAGGGGTGAACTGATGGAAAAAATAAACGTTTCGCTGAAAGAGCATTTTATTTTAATAGTAAAACCCGGTATTCATATTTCAACTGCTGAAGCTTATAGTAATGTTAAGCTGAATAAACCTGAGAAATCAATAAAAGAAATCCTCCGGCTACCCATTACAGAATGGAAAAACTTTCTGAAAAATGATTTTGAAGAAACTGTATTCAGAAAATTTCCACTGATCAATGAAATAAAAAACAAAATGTATGAGCAGGGCGCTTTGTACGTTTCCATGAGCGGAAGCGGCTCGGCTGTGTATGGAATTTTTAAAGAAGTATCTTTTGGAGAAAAAGAATTTTCGAATTGTACAACCTGGTCAGGGAAATTGTGAAAAAATTATTTCACCGAATTCCTGTAAAGAAAAACAGCAACTATTCCAAAAACAATGTTCGGAACCCATACTGCGACAAGCGGTGAAAAACTTGCATTGATGGCAAAAGTCTGGCTTATCTGCATAAACATAATGTAAGTAAAGCTCAATAAAATTCCTGCACCTAACTGCATGCCTATCCCTCCTCTTATTTTTCGGCTTGAAAGCGAAACCCCGATGATAGTTAATATAAAAGTAGCAAACGGAAGCGAAGTTCTGCGGTAACGGTTAACGTCCATGAATGTGGTATTTTCAACTCCTCTTGCTTTTTCATCGTTGATAAATTTTTTCAAATCGGGCGTATCCATTGTCTCAATATTATTATCTCTGCGCCTGAATTCTTCGGGACGGAAAGAATAAAGTGTATCAAATTTATCGCCCGTAGATATTTTTTCATTCATTCCGTTTATTTCTCGGATGAAATAATTCTCTACGCACCATTTTGTTTTGATTGAATCCCAGGTAATATGTTCGGCCATCAGCTTATAAAATAGTTTGCCGTCTTTAAATTTTTCGTGCGAAAAACGGTAGCCGGTATTTTCAGTATTGTTGAAGCTTTCGAAATAAACAAAATTACCCGGGCTTATTTGCCGGTGAATATTCCGGTACACATATTTAAAAGGATTTTTGATATAACGGTTTTCAAATTCAAGCCGTGTTTTTGTTGAATGAGGAATAACGTAGTTGTTGAAATAAAAAGAAAGTGATGCGATAACGGTAGCAGCAATCATGTAGGGCAATAAAAATCTTTTAAAACTGATACCGCTGCCAAGTATGGCAACAATTTCGGTATTGTTTGCCATGCGGGAAGTAAAAAATATTACAGCAATAAAAACAAACATGGGCGAAAAAAGGTTGGCGAAAAAAGGAATGAAGTTAAAATAATAATCAAAGACAATTGCTTTTATGGGTGCCTGCTTATCGAGAAAATCATCAATCTTTTCTGAAATATCAAATACCACGGCAATGGCAATAATTAAAGCAATAGCAAAAAAGAAAGTGCTTAAAAACTTCCGAATAATATATAGGTCAAGAATTTTCATGCCTCGAATTTTTTACGAATTGCAAATGATTACAATCGTTGTCCTAATTTTTTCACTATATTATTTTTCCAATCTAAGAAATTTCCTTCCATTATTTTTTTTCGTGCTTCACTTACTAACCAAATATAAAACGAAAGATTGTGCAAAGTTGCAATTTGTGAAGCAAGAATTTCTTTGCTGATAATAAGATGGCGCAAATATGCTTTTGAGTAGAGTGTATCAACAAACGAAGTTCCTTCTTCATCAACCGGTGAAAAATCATCTTTCCATTTTTCATTCCTTATATTAATAATCCCGTTTTTCGTAAATAACATTCCGTTACGGGCATTGCGGGTGGGGATTACACAATCAAACATGTCAACGCCCAACGAAATACATTCAAGGATATTTACAGGAGTACCTACACCCATCAGGTAACGCGGTTTTTCTGAGGGCAGAATTTCGCAAACATGTTCGGTCATTTCATACATTACCTCGGCAGGCTCGCCAACCGATAATCCGCCAATGGCATTTCCATCGCAATTCATTTCTGTAACAAATTCGGCTGATTGTTTTCTTAAATCTTTATAAACACTTCCCTGCACAATCGGATACAGTGTTTGTTCATGGTTGTAAAGCGGTTTTGGTTTTTCAAAATGATTGCAACATCGTTTCAGCCATCGATGCGTTAACTCCATTGACTTTTTTGCAACCGAGTGTTCGCAAGGGTGCGGTGTACATTCATCAAATGCCATGATGATGTCCGCACCAATGCTTCGCTGAATGTCAATTGCCGATTCGGGAGAAAGAAAATGTTTTGACCCGTCAATGTGTGATTGAAATGAAACTCCTTCCTCTTTTATTTTACGAATGTCCGTCATGGAAAAAACCTGGTAGCCTCCGCTGTCGGTTAAAATAGGTTTCTGCCAACTGATAAATTTATGAAGCCCACCGGCTTTTTCTAAAATTGAAATTCCGGGACGAAGATTTAAATGATAGGTGTTTCCTAAAATAATCTGCGCCTTAACATCCTCAATTAATTCTTTCTGGTGCACTCCTTTTACTGAACCTGCCGTTCCTACCGGCATAAAAACAGGAGTTTCAATTGTGCCGTGTGCAGTATCGATTTTTCCAGCACGCGCTTTTGAATTTTTATCAGTTGCTAAAAGTTGAAAATGCATAAAATATTTTCTTTATCAAACTTGCCTTGTTAATATCTTGTCAAAGGTAAAAATATTGATTCAGTGCTATCCTTTAGTTTTGTCATTCACTGACCGTTGCCCGGAATACCATCATGGAATTAAATGTTGAATTAGCAGGAAAAATATCATTTACCTTGTTCCTTGCTTTTTTTGTTATCCAGATTTTTTATTATTTGTTTTTATTCGGGAAGCTTGCTTTTTTAAAAAAACAAAAAACAAGTTATAAAGAACATCCTGTTTCGGTAGTTATTTGTGCGCGTAATGAATTGAAAAACCTGCGGAATAATCTTCCAAAAATATTAGAACAGGATTACAAAAATTACCAGGTTATAGTGGTTAACGATTGTTCTTGGGATGAAACAGAAAACTTCCTGGAAGAATATGCTGACGCTTATCCTCATCTTAAAATTGTTACCATTAAAGAACAGGAGCGTTATAAGCACGGAAAAAAATTTGCAGTTACCCTTGGTATCAAAGCTGCCGATCATGATATCATTTTGCTGACTGATGCCGATTGTTACCCAACCGGAAAAAACTGGCTGAGCGAAATGACAAAAAATATTGGAGGCAGCAAACAAATTGCAATTGGATATGGCGCTTACGAAAAAAAGCCTGGCTTGCTTAATAAATGGATCCGGATGGATACCGCATTTAATGCTGTACAATATTTGTCATATGCGCTTTCGAAAATTGCATACATGGGGGTGGGTAGAAATTTATGCTATTCAAAATCGCTTTTTTTTAAGAATAAAGGATTTGCATCTCATAATCACCTGTTATCAGGCGATGATGATTTGTTTGTTAATGAAGTGGCAACTAAAAATAATGTTGTCGTTGAACTAAACCCCGAATCATTTACGTATTCAAAACTCAAAGAAACATTTACCGCCTGGCTGAAACAAAAAAAACGCCACATGAGCACCGGAATGCATTACAAAGCACAACATCAACTACAGCTCGGATTATTTTACTTGAGTCATATCTTTTTTTATCTTCTCTTCGCTATGCTCATTACAATATCATTTCAAATTAAAATTGCCCTAATAATTTTTTTTCGCGAATGATAATACAATTGATAGTATTCGGGATGAGTATGAAAAAATTAAAAGAAACGGATATCATCTGGCTGGTGCCATTGTTTGATATTTTGATTGTATTTATTTATCCTATTTTAGCCATTTCAAACCTGTTCATTAAACCCAAAGCATGGAAATAAAACAAATGACAAAGACAACAAGGGAAGATAATAAAGCCCACAAAAAAACGGGGAATGTTAATCCGAATTTATCAGATAAAGCGGTTTTGGATTACAAGCTGGTGAGACAGGCTATCGATAAAGGAGATCAGAAAGCGTATGCCGAACTGATGTCGCGATATAAAGATTCGATTTATTTTATGTTGCTTAAAATGGTGAACAACCGCGATGATGCTGATGATTTAACAATTGAAGCATTTGGAAAAGCATTTAAAAACATTAAACAATATACTCCCGATTTTGCCTTCAGCACCTGGCTTTTTAAAATTGCTACCAACAACTGTATTGATTTCATCCGGAAAAAGAAAAAGCAAACCATGTCGATTGACAAAGGTATAACTACTGATGACGGAAGTGAGATGGTACTGGAAGTAAAATCAGACCGTCCCGATCCGGAAGAGCACCTGATGAAGAAACAAAAAGTAGTTATGATGCGTGATGTGGTGGAAAAACTTAAACCACGTTATAAAAAATTAGTTGAACTGCGGTATTTCCAGGAGTTATCGTATGAGGAAATTGCCGATGAGTTACAACTTCCATTAGGTACCGTTAAAGCGCAGCTTTTCAGAGCCCGCGAGTTTTTATACCAGATTATGAAAAACTCTGAGCATAAACTTTAACATGATGTTTTGACCGATTTATCACATATTATAAAATATTTTCCTCAATTAAGTACCCGGCAACTTTTTCAATTTGCCGCATTGTTTGATTTATATAAGTACTGGAATGAACGGGTAAATGTTATTTCGCGAAAGGATATTGATTATTTATATGAAAATCATGTGCTGCATTCGCTTGCTATAGCAAAAATAATTTCGTTCAATAAAAATGCAAATGTGATGGATGCCGGAACAGGCGGTGGATTTCCGGGAATTCCGTTGGCTATTTATTTTCCGGAAACAAAATTTGTTTTAGTTGATTCTGTAGGAAAAAAAATAAAAGTAGTGAACGAAATTATTTCTTCTTTGGAATTAAAAAATATAACTGCTATAAATGAACGAATCGAAAATATTAATATGAAATTCGATTTTATAATTTCCCGTGCAACATCAACAATTGATGAACTGATGAATTGGACTCAAGGTAAATATAAAAGACAAAAAACGCATGATTTACCAAGCGGTCTTTTCGCATTAAAAGGAGGTAACCTCAATGATGAATTGAAAAAGTATGCATCGCAAGCAAAAGTTTTTAATATAATAGATTTTTTTAGTGAGGACTTTTTTGAAACCAAAAAAATAGCTTATATACCGGCATGATAATTTTAAATAAGCGCCACCGGCAGGGTTATAAAATATAAGGAGTTAATAGAATTAATTAACTTCTTTCTTTTTACAACTATTCCAATATAGAAATCTTTCCTGCTATCAAATAAATACATTTGTGGCGTCAAATAATCAGGAATGGCAATCGATGTATTTTTAACCCTGCTGCTGGTATCTATGAACGGCTTTTTTGTAGCTGCCGAATTTGCCATTGTAAAAGTGCGTTCTTCCCAGCTTGAATTGAAAGTCAAGTCGGGTAATCACATGGCAAAATTAGCTAAACACATTACCTCTCATCTTGACGGATATCTTGCTGCCACGCAATTAGGAATTACACTTGCCAGCTTGGGTTTAGGATGGATTGGCGAACCTGTCGTATCAAAAATAATTTTGAAATTAATGAACCTGGTAGGTGTTACCCTGAGTCCTGAACTTGCACATAATATAGCATTACCTGTTGCATTTGCTTTTATTACAGTGCTGCATATAGTCTTTGGCGAACTGGCACCCAAATCAATTGCCATTCAGCGTTCCCAAAGCACAGTGCTGATAATCGCTTATCCGTTGCAAATGTTTTACATAATTTTTAAACCTTTTATATGGATACTTAACGGCTTTGCCAATTTTATGCTTAAAATACTCGGCATCGGTTCAGTTCGTGGGACCGAAGTTCATAGCAGCGATGAATTGAAATATTTAGTACAGCAGGGAAGAGAAACGGGCATGATTGAAGCAGAGAACTATGATATCATAAAAAATGCTTTTGATTTTTCGGAACGGACAGCTAAACAAATTATGGTTCCCCGCACCCAGGTTCTGGCAATTGATTTAAATGATTTCAATGAAGGAATACTTGAGAAAGTAATTGAAGAAGGTTATTCAAGGATTCCATGCTATGAGAATAATCTAGATAATATTTCGGGTGTGGCTTATATGAAAGATATTCTTTTGAAAACCCGTAGGAATGAAACAATAAACATTCGTGAAATTATGCGTCCTGTATTAATTGTTCCCGAAACAAAAAGGATTGGACAATTGCTTAAAGACTTTCAGCGCAAACATCAGCAAATGGCTATTGTGGTTAATGAATATGGCGGAACCAAAGGAATAATTACTATGGAAGATATCCTGGAAGAACTTGTGGGCGAAATTCAGGATGAATTTGACAGCGAAACTGCTTTTGTAGAAAAAACGGGAGATAAAACTTTTTGGGTGCTGGCATCAGCTTCTCTTGATGACATTAATGAATTACTCCCCCACCCTATTCAAAAAAGCGATCAATATGAAACACTTGCCGGTTTTCTGATTTTTAAGTTCGGGAGAATTCCTAATACAAATGAGAGAACCATTTCGGATAATTATGAGTTTACCGTCCTTAAAAAAAGCAAGAGTTCAATTGTTTTGGTTCAGCTTAAAGATTTGTCGGAGTAAAAATCCGGCTTAAACCGAAAATTAAGCTTTTTTAATGCTGATTTTGTTTTTATTTCTCATCAGAATCTGGAATCCGTTGCACCGTTTGGTTTTCTTTCACCTGTAAGACTTTTTCAACTCTGCTTACAAAAGTGCTTTTGCGGGCATTTAAATTGCCAACAATTATTCTAAAAAAAATAATCTTATGAAAAACAAAAACATCTTAACAGTATTATCATTAGTTGCATTAAGTTTTGTGGCTTGTCAAAAAAGTAACGACCTGTCGCCATTAACTACTGATGACAGCTCACAAAAAGTTACGGGTTCTTCTACAACCGGAACAATTGGCCCGGTGCCGGCAACTTTCACTCAAAAAGTATTGCTCGAAAACATCACAGGAGCAAATCATGGAAAATGCCCCGATAATGATTATCGGATTGCTGCCATGCAAATGACATATCCCGATCGAATAATTTGCACATCGGTTCATATATCAGATGCAATGTATAGACAGGAAGGCGCTGCTATATTAAGCTTCCTTAATGTAACCAGTCCTTCGGGAGCTCCATTAACTGCAATGAACAGAATGGAAATTAACGGGACTAAGTTTAACGATCCAAATACATGGACATCTAATATAAACACCCCGCTAAATGAAACTCCCAATTGCGGATTGGCAATTCAAACTTCAACAAATTACTACACGGCAACTGCCAATATACATGTAGGGTTTGACAATTCATTTACCGGGAATTATAAAATGTGTGCTTACCTGGTTGAAAACAATGTTAAAAAAGCAGGAGCAGGATATGATCAGGCTAATGACTTTAATAACGACCCGACAAGTCCTTTCTATAATATGGGTAACCCGATAATAAATTACAACCACAATAGTGTTTTCAGGTTGCTGTTGACTCCCGTTGACGGATACACAGTTCCTTCAGCAAGTGCTATTGATGGAAATCATTGGGTAAAGCAACTATCATTTGATGTACACCCTTCAATTGATATGACCAATTCGCATGTAATTGCCTTTGTTTATGATGCTTCGACAATGCAGGTAATTAATGTGCAAACAACAAAGCTCGGAACTACAAAGAACTGGGACTAATTTTCTCTGCCGGATAAGTATAAAAATATTATCAGAAAACAAAGCCGTCTCGCCTAACGTGAGACGGCTTTGTTTTTTAAATTCTTCACCTCCACTCACCGATAACTTTAATTTTTATCTTTGCGCCTTATTAAAATAAGCTAACTCTATCGAATATGAAAAGGACATATCAGCCATCAACACGAAAAAGAAGAAATAAACACGGTTTCCGTAAAAGAATGTCAACTCCAAACGGGCGCAGGGTTCTTGCTGCTCGCAGGAAAAAGGGACGAAAAAAATTAACTGTGTCAGACGAAAGGAATATGTCGCGCAAATAAACTGCCTGAATTAAATCAAAACTTTGATAATAAAGAGTTGCCAATATATGGCAACTTTTTTTTCACCACACCTAAAGGGTGTTTTGCCTCTTAATTAAATTAGTTTATCAAATAAAGAAAGTTTTACTTTTTTGGACTGATAATTGTATTTTAATTTGTCCTCGTAAAACCAATCTTAATGACATTAAAAATTACCTTTCCTGTTATTTTATTTCTTTTCA
>JBIOHJ010000042.1:0-22991 GCA_044448905.1 Bacteroidia bacterium
AATATCATCGCTCACAGTTGTTTTAATAAAACGGCAATTCATAAATTCTGCAAGCGATTTTGCATGCTCAGTATTTTGACAGGCAATTGTTAAGTAAGAAAGTTTTTCCATCGCCACTTCTTCGGCATGACACGGACCGGTAATAACACCTATTTTATCAACCGGGATTTTATATTTCCGGTTCATGAAATCACCCACTATCATCAAATCATCAGGAACAATTCCTTTGATGGCCGAAAAAATTATTTTGTCTTTTAAATCAGCCGGAGAAATTTTACTCAGCGTTCCTTTCAGAAAAGCGGAAGGCACTGCTAAAATAATAATAGAAGCATTTTTCAAAACACTTTTTAAATCATCCGAAACAAAAACTTTTTTTAAATCAAATTCAACATCGCTCAGGTAGGTGGGGTTATGTTTGAATTTCTTTATAAAATCAACGGTATCTTTTTTTCGAACCCACCAGTTGATGCTGTCGCAGTTGACCGAAAGAATTTTTACAATAGCCGTTGCCCAGCTTCCGCCACCTATGATTGCAATGGAATGTTTTTTCATCCGAAATGGAAAGGCGCAAGTTACAATTTTAATGTTTTTTAAGACTTGGTAATCTCACCTGGCAGGTGGAAAGAATTTACCAATTGCGTTTACGGCTCACCCGGTTGCGGAAATCATTTTCCCGTTTGCGGAAATCATTCACTCCATTGCGTGCATCTTTTCCGCGGTTGCGAAAACGGTTCACGCATTTGCGAAAATCATTTTATAGGTTGCGCATAAAGCCCACGCGGCTGCGTGGACAAATTCATAGCCTGCGTGGCTCATCCACGCGGTTGCGTGGAGCATTTTATACGTTGCGTGGACCGTCCACGCAAACCCTGAAAAACATATAAAATATTGATAATCAATATAAATTAATTTCAAAATTCAAAAATCAAATGAAAATTATCCCCAAACGGGTTTCAGTGCTCTTTGGGGGTAAAGTGCATGAAAACATGAGTTGGAGTGAAGTTTTCCCGGGAATTGACGGGTAGGTTTTTTGTTTAGATTTGAAGGATGAAAGGGGTTTTGGTTTTTATGGGATGGTGGATGTTGATGGTTGATTTTGCTTTTGCACAAGTTGCTCCTGCTATTCAGTGGCAGAATACGATTGGGGGAAGCGATGAGGACTGGCTTTATTCAATTCAGCAGACCACTGATGGAGGGTATATACTTGGTGGATTTTCAGAATCAAACATTTCAGGCGATAAAACGGAAAACTGTATTGGAAATGATGATTACTGGATTGTAAAAACCGATACAGCGGGAAATATTCAGTGGCAAAATACTATAGGGGGAAGTAACCATGATTATATGCAATTCATTCAACAAACTGCTGACGGTGGATATATACTTGGTGGAACATCCGGTTCAAACATTTCAGGTGATAAAACGGAAAACAGCATAGGGGGATGGGATTACTGGATTGTGAAAATCGATGCAGTGGGAAATATTCAGTGGCAAAACACCATCGGGGGAAGCAATTATGATTGGCTTTATTCCATTCAGCAAACCGCTGACGGGGGATTTATTTTTGGCGGAGAATCCAATTCAAACATTTCAGGCGATAAAACGGAAAACAACATTGGATCGTTTGATTACTGGATTGTAAAAACCGATCCTTTGGGAAACATTCAATGGCAGAATACCATAGGGGGAAATTTTTCGGATAAACTAAATTCTATTAGGCAAACCGCGGACGGGGGATATATCCTTGGCGGACCTTCTTCATCAAGCATTTCTGGCGATAAAACGGAAAATACCATAGGAGGAACAGGAGCCAAGGATTACTGGATTGTGAAAACAGATTCAACTGGAAACATCCTGTGGCAGAATACCATTGGGGGGAATGATGAAGATTGGCTCTATTCTATTCAGCAAACCACGGACGGGGGATATATCCTTGGCGGATCGTCCATTTCAAACATTTCAGGCGATAAAACGGAAAACAATTGGGATACTACATTAATAACTGTTGATTATTGGATTGTAAAAACCGATTCTTCAGGCAACATTCAATGGCAGAATACGATTGGGGGAGGATTAGATGATTGGCTTACTTCTATTCAACAAACTGCTGACGGGGGATATATCCTTGGCGGATTTTCCAATTCAAACATTTCAGGCGATAAAACAGAAAATAGTATGGGCGGAGATGATTATTGGATTGTGAAAACCGATACAGCAGGAAACATTCAATGGCAAAGCACTATTGGAGGAAGTAATCATGATAGTTTTTGGTCCATACAGCAAACCGCTGACGGAGGATATATACTTAGCGGACATTCCCGGTCAATTACATCAGGCGATAAAACGGAAAATAACGTAGATACAATTCCACCTTATTCAAATGATTACTGGCTTGTCAAACTTTTCCCGGATACAATTACAGGAATAACCCAATATCAAAACCAAACATCCAATTTCCAAATCTTCCCCAACCCCACCACAAATGAATTTCATCTCGCCTTGGGCGAGACCAATTTTCAAAAAGGTGATATAATCCGCTTAACCGATGCGTTAGGCAACACACTTTTCACAAAAACAGTTGCAGTACCAACTTTGAACTTTAAGCTTCAAACTTTAAACTACGCCCCCGGAATTTATTTTGTTGAAATTATAACCGGGAAAGAAAAACTGGTGAGGAAAGTGGTGAAGTATTAGTTTTAAAACGTCACCTGCGCATCCACTGTTTCATTACCGCGTTTAACCTTTACGGTAGCGGTATCGCCTTTTTCAAATTTTCCGAGCGCTTTCATATAGCTCATCATATCGAGCACTTTGTTTTCGCCAAGCTGAATTACAATGTCACCGGCTTTTAGCCCTGCTTTGCTGGCAGGCTTTCCATCGCTTACACCGTCAATGCGCATGCCCTCGCCTTCAAAAGCATAATCGGGTACTACGCCAAGTGTAACTTTAAAGCGGGGAGTTTCTGAGTTATCGGAATCTTTTGTTTTTGTAAAAGCTAATTTTTCTTTTCCGTTTAGTTGGTGAATGATTGAGAGAATAATTTTCATTACTGAAATTTCGCCCTGGTAATTTATTTTATCCTCATCATCGCTTGGCTTATGATAATCGGGGTGTGAGCCGGTAAAAAAATGTAATACAGGAATATCGGATAAATAAAAGGAGGTATGGTCGGACGGGCCAACACCTGATTCTGATTCTTTAATTTTTACCGAGTCAATATTTATTTTTTCAATTACCTCTTTCCATGCCGGTGAAGTTCCCGCACCGAGAACCTGCAGCGTGCGTTCATCTTTTTTCAACCGCCCCACCATATCCATATTCATCATGTAATTGACGGTTTTTAAATCAATGGTCGGATGTTTTACAAAATAATTGGAACCGAGCAATCCTTTTTCCTCTCCAGAAAATGCGATGAATAAATAATTATTCGATTTGTCGGTTGAATTTTTTAGAGTGCGTGCAAGTTCTATCAACGCAGCGCTGCCGCTGGCATTATCATCAGCGCCATTATGAATTGCGGGCTCACCACGGTAAAGCGAACCATCATCACCATAGCCCAAATGGTCGAAGTGAGCGCCAATCACAATTGTTGCAGCGGCATTATTATCAAGGTAGCCAATTACATTATGCCCGGTTGCTTCAACTTTTTTCAGCTCAACTGAAATTTCTGCTTTTGGCTTTGTTCCATCCATCAAAAGTTTATATGCCATGCTTTTGGCAAAAACTACAGGAACAGAAGAAGGCGTAATTTTATTTTTGTATTCCGCCTTCGGGTCTTCGGTGTCTTTATCTGAGTTTACAAAAATTACCGCTAAAGCACCTTTCTCAATTGCTTTCTCAATTTTCGTTCTCACATCAGCAAACTCTGCATACTTTGAATGAGGTGTTGAACCATCTGGTGAAGAAAGCTCCATCATCACAATTTTTCCTTTAACATCACGGTTGCGATAATCATCGTAATCTAACGTTGGGGCGGTAATGCCATATTTTACATTTACCACATCACCGGTTACGGTCGCATTAGCTGAATATGGAAGAGGGAAAAAATCTTCACCGGGTTTGAATTTTTTTTCATTCAATTTCAAAGATGTTTTTTCTCCGATGACGGTTTCTTTTGTGAATGGAAAAGGCTGCAGGTAACCATTCTCGCCTTTTGGCTTCAAACCAATTTCTTTAAATTGCGATGTAATGTAATCATAAGATAGCTGTTCGCCTTTCGTTCCGGTTTCGCGTCCCTCAAATTTATCGGAAGCCAACGTGGCAATATGATTTTTTAAATTAATTGTTGTAAGCTTCTCGTTAAGAAAAGGTGTGTCATCAATAACTCCATCAGTTACGTTTTGGGACTGACAGGATAAAACGCACAAAAAAGGTAAGAGAAATAAGTACAGATGTTTTTTCATTTTACTTTTATTTAAGGGGTGCAAAAATAGGAATTGAAGCACAGTAAAAACCATGAAGATTTAAATTGACTGAAAAATTACAATTTCATTTTTTCGCGCCATTGCTCATTGAAAGATTTTTTCGCGGGCTCATATGTATTGCGTAATCCCTTTTCCGACCTATTAAAAATTGAATTTACAAAAAATCCATATGTATTAATTCCTTTCAGCAAAACCGGTGAGCGTTTGAGCATAGCTTTTTTCCAGAAAAAATAAAACCATTTGTCGGATTTCGATTTCAATTGTTTTTCGACAGCCAGTTTTCTTGTATGTAAAATTATTTTTGTGAAATCAATTTTAACCGGGCAAATGCTGCTGCTGAATCCATCCAATAATTGCGAGTCGGATAAATGAAAATTTGAATTAAAATCACTTCGGTAGGCAAGCATAGTTGTAAGTAATTGGTTAGAATATCCTCCATTTTCTCCATCAGTCATTCGGTAAACAGAATCAGTATACCTGCACGCACCACTCCCGATACACAATAGGCCTTGCCTTGCTATTTCGTCATTTAAAACTTTTGACCGCCCGTTATCAACCAGAATAACATAAATATCCTCTGTATAATTTCCTCCCTCGTTTATCGCGGGCCCGGTAATGATTTGATTTAAGCAGGTAAGGGGTGTTTGAAACTGATAAACCGATTGTAAATGCAAGAACAAATCAAAGTCACTTACCAAAGGCAGCATCTTGTCAATACCGGCAAGAATAATTTTTGATTCGCAGGCCATAAACTCTTTTTCGGGATTCATAATGCAAACTGCACCCGGGTTGGCAGCTAAAAAATCGGCTTCCGCAATTGCTGAGTTATATCTTCCTGTTTTTTGTGCTGAAGAAAAAATATCACTTATTGAACATTCTTTTACCAGGTTTCCGGGGTTTACCGGTAAATAAACGGCTGCAGGGTTTTTTACCAGCTTTTTTATTTCAGTTGCAGCTTCATTCGTATCCTGTGCCCAGATTATTTTTCCTCCGCGTTTAATAAAGTTGGCTTCAAATTCAATAAGGTATTTATCGAGATTCTCAATAGCTCGCCATCTTATTATAGAGGCAAGATTACAAACGGTCTCTACATCTGAAAATTGTTTTTGATTTTTTTGAAGTTCTGAAAAATAATCAATAGCCTCGTCTTGTTTTTTTTTACGGGCTTCGGGTTTATTTACAAAAGCACCAATAGCGTTTTCAAAAATCCGCTCTTTCTCATTCATAACTTTCAATGACTGACGACAAAATTATACATTCAGAAAAATTTTGCAGGAAAAATGTTTATGTAATCTCTTAAACCTGTGTGTCTATAATATATATTCGCCCGAATTACACAATAAAAGTAATTGTGAAAATATTTAAAACGATAGAGGATCTGCAGGAAGAATTAAATCTTCAGCGTCAAAGAAAAACATCAATCGGGTTTGTTCCGACCATGGGGGCATTGCACGATGGGCATCTTTCATTAATACAAAGAAGCCTTCGGGAAAACCCTATTACAGTTTGCAGCATTTTTGTCAACCAAACACAGTTTAATAGTGCTGCTGATTTTTCTAATTATCCACGCACCGAAGACACCGATATCGGATTGCTGGAAAAAACAGGATGCAATTTTATTTTTATTCCTTCGCATAACGAAATGTATCCTACCGGAAAGCTGCTCGATATAAATTTTGGAATTTTAGAAACCACTATGGAAGGCGTTTTTCGTCCTGGACATTTTAAAGGAGTTGCTACTGTTGTGAAAAAGTTTTTTGATATTATACAGCCGGATGCTGCATATTTTGGTGAAAAAGATTTTCAGCAATTGGTGGTTATTAACAATATGACAAAACAATTTGAAATGAATGTGCGGATAATCGGCTGCGAAACAATACGTGAAGTGGACGGACTTGCTATGAGTTCAAGAAATATTCATCTTACCGAAATGGAAAGAGAAAAAGCAAATGAAATTTACCACACATTATTATTTGCCCGTGAGCTTTATGATAAGAAAATGCCGGCTGAGAAAATAAAAGAACAAATTATTAATCGAATAAAAACAAAAACTCCGTTTACAATTCAATATTTCGAAATTGTACATTCCGAAACCATGCAGCCGCTTCACGAAAATGATTATACGGTTCCTGTTCACGGATGTATTGCCGTGCTCACTTCAAAAACCCGTCTGATTGATAACATTTCACTCACCTGAAAATGCATTTTGATTTTACTTAATTTTGCACGCTTATGAATATACAGGTATTAAAATCAAAAATTCATGGGGCTAAAGTAACCCAGGCAGAGCTGCATTATAAAGGAAGCATTACCATTGATGAAGATTTAATGGATGCTTCCAATCTTATCGAAAATGAACTTGTACAAGTTCTTAATATTAATAATGGTGTGCGGTTTACTACCTATGTTATAAAAGGGGAGCGCAAAAGCGGAGTTATTTGTTTGAATGGACCTGCTGCGAGGCTTGCACAGGTTGGCGATTTTGTAATTATACTTTCTTATGCAATAATGGACTTTGAAGAAGCAAAAAAATTTAAGCCTTGGCTGATTTTTCCGGATAGCAATAATCGTTTGCCAAAATCTTGAGTACATCCTCCCGAATTTTTTCATTAGCAAAATATTTATTGCTTTTTGCAATCGGGCTTCTTTTACTTTGGCTCACTTTTCGTAACGAAAATCCCCGGGAAATTTTTGATAAGATTAAGCAGGCGAACTTTTTTTATGTAACCGTTTCTGTGTTCATTGGTTTTTTAGCGTTTATAATCAGGGCACACCGGTGGAATATGATGCTCGAGCCGCTTGGATATTTCCCGAAACTTATCAATACAAGTTACGCTCTCGGAATTGGATATTTTGCCAATCTAGCCATTCCGCGTATTGGTGAAATCACCCGTTGTGGAACACTGAGTAAAGCCGAAAAAATTCCATTTGAAAAATTAATAGGCACGGTTATTATTGAACGTATAATTGATGTGATAATGCTTGCATTTGTAATGATGCTGGTTGCAATTCTTGAATTCGATTTGCTGAAAAATTTTATCATCGAAAAAATTATTCAGCCGATGAATAGTTCTGCAAATAGCCAAAAAGATAATCATTCATTAACTTTATTCATAGTCATCGGCATCCTGTTATTTATTTTGTTTTTGATTTTTGTTTTTAAAAGTAAAAATGCCAAAGCCATCAGAGAAAAAATAATTTCAATCTGGAACGGAACCATAGATGGATTGAAATCAATTTTCCGGATGAAAAAAACAAGCGCATATATTTTTTATACTTTTCTGATGTGGTTCTTTTACTTCCTGGCAACATACGTTTGCTTTTTTGCTTTTACACCTACAGCCCAGCTTACAGCCAAAGAAGGAATGTTTATTTTGGTAGCAGGAGGATTGGGAATGTCAGCACCGGTGCAGGGTGGAATTGGCGCGTATCATTATATAGTTTCACAGGCTTTAATGCTTTTTGGAATTTCATTAACTGACGGAATTGTATTTGCAACCATTGTTCATTCCTTTCAAACATTTTTGGTAATTTTACTTGGATGCATTTCGTTAGTCATGGTTTTCAGAGGAAAAAAAAATAAATTATGAATAAGCAGGCAATCGAATCAAAAATATTTTCTACTGCAGAATCGTTTACTCATCAGCTTGCTATATGGAAGTTTCAGCAAAAAAAAATTGTCTTTACAAACGGGTGCTTCGATTTGCTTCATGCCGGGCATATTGATTATTTATCAAAAGCAGCCGATGAGGGCGATGTACTTATTGTCGGATTAAATACTGATCGCTCAGTTACGGAAATCAAGGGACCCAAACGACCTATTAATAATGGCCAATCGCGGGCATTACTGCTGGCTTCCCTGTCATTTGTAAACGCTGTGGTTTTATTTGAAGAGGCAACACCTTATAACTTAATTAAAACAGTTGAGCCCGATGTACTAATTAAAGGAGCAGACTATAAACCCGATGAAATAGCCGGAAGCGACCTCGTAAAATCGAAAAACGGGCTGGTAAAAACCATCCCGTTGCTCGAAGGGTATTCCACTTCGGCCATTGAACAGCGAATTGTTGAAAATCATACGAAGGGATGAGGTTTTAGCTTGTATGATGGATTGATTTTTTCTTTAGATTTGTTAACTCAAAAAAAAGTACGCTCATGAAAGCACTTAAGATATTTATTCCTGTATTGAGCCTTTTTGTTATCAGCTGTGAAAATTTCACATGGTTTCAATCAGAAGACACAATTAAAAAGCAATTAACAGGAACATGGGAAAGAGAATTTCTCGCTGATACTTCTTCCTACGAATTCTGGACACTTGATAATGATGAGGTAAAAATATTAAGATATGATATTGCCTCATATCCAGGCAGCATTTGCATTACATTACCATATCCTAAACCTTGCGGATGTGTTGATGATGGTGCTCCTGATTTAAATCTTTATGACAATAATGATACTATGCTGCTTGATAATGGAAAATATATAGTTGACGCAAAAATGGATAAGGCCTTTTTGAAAACATCAGAACTCAAGGGACTCGATCAGAATAATTACAATCATAAATGGACTATCGTTGAAATTGAAGATAATATTTTGTACATTGCTGCTGATGATGCGGAAGCGGCAGGAAATGTTCAGAGAGAATTTGTAAAGCAGAAATAACAGGTCTTTTCTTTTTTAGTAATTTTCGTGCTGCTTTTATTTTCTGTTCAGTATGTCTAAAATCAAAACAACTTTTTTTTGTCAGAATTGCGGAGCCCAGGCGCCAAAATGGATTGGCAAATGTTCATCATGCGGACAATGGGACACCTATGCCGAAGAAGTGGTGGAATCGGGGCGTAAGAAGGAATTGTGGAAAAATATAAATTCACGTACAGGCAAGCCGTTGCTTATCTCGGAAATAAATCTTGGCGATCAACATCGTATCACACTGCCTGACCAGGAATTAAATCGCGTATTGGGTGGCGGGTTGGTTCAAGGTTCGCTGGTGTTATTAGGTGGTGAACCGGGCATTGGAAAATCAACATTACTTTTACAACTGGCGCTTCAATTAAAAAATAAAAATGTTTTATACGTTACCGGTGAAGAAAGCGGTCAGCAAATTCGCATGCGTGCTGAAAGGATTGGTTCTAATGATTCGCAATGCCAGGTTTTGACTGAAACTTCAATAGATATTTTGTTCAGGTGGTTAGCGCAAAACCAACCTGAAATTATCATTATTGATTCTATCCAGACTTTATATACCGAAAAAATTGAATCGGCTCCGGGAAGTGTTTCGCAAATCCGCGAATGTGCGGGTGAACTTATGCGTTATGCAAAAGAAACCGGTACGGCAGTTTTTCTTATTGGGCATATTACCAAAGACGGTATGATTGCAGGCCCGAAAGTTTTAGAGCACATGGTTGATGTCGTACTGCAATTTGAAGGCGACCGTCATCACATTTTTCGGATTTTGCGGGCAGTAAAAAACCGATTTGGATCCACGGCTGAGCTAGGAATATATGAAATGCTCGCCAACGGATTACGCCAGGTAGATAATCCTTCCGAAATTTTAATTTCAAATCACGATGAAATGCTTAGCGGTATATCCATTGCCTGCACGATGGATGGCATGCGTCCGCTGATGATAGAAACGCAGGCGTTAGTCAGTTCGGCAGTTTATGGAACACCGCAGCGATCGGCTACCGGTTTTGATTTGCGCAGGCTCAATATGCTTTTGGCAGTTCTCGAAAAAAGATGCGGTTTTCGCTTGGGTTCCAAAGATGTTTTTCTCAACATTGCCGGTGGAATTAAAGTTGAAGATCCGGCTATTGATCTGTCTGTTATCTGTTCGGTATTATCATCCAACCAGGATATTCCGATTCATCCGAAAACATGTTTAACTGGCGAGGTAGGATTGTCAGGCGAAATCAGGCCGGTTAACCGTATTGAACAACGCATTAAGGAAGCCGCCAAATTAGGATTCGAAAAAATTTATTTTTCACGGTATAATCTGCCTTCCATTGACAAAGGTATGAACGCGTCCATCGAATTAATACCGGTGAATAAAGTGGAAGAAATATTCACTTCGCTATTCTCATGATTATTGACCTGGACAAATGTTCATAAACTTATTAAATCTAATACGAAAGCATGATTTTTCTATAACATGCTTTTTATATTCCGAAATTATTATCTACTTTCGTTATCGAATTTTTAAACTCCATTTGCATGAAGAAGCTATACTTGATTTTCGCGTTATTGCTTTCGGTTTATGCTGTGGTCGCACAGCGCTCGTTTGAAGTGGGTCTTGCAACAGGAATTTGTAATTATTTTGGCGACCTTGGCAATGAAAGTACTTTTCAAACCAGCTCTACCCGACCGGGGGTAGCCATTACGTTACGAAATTTTACAGGAAACAGCAATCTTACTGGTAACTTATACAACCCTTTTTCATTTGAAACACGCTTTAGCTGGCATCGCATCGGGTATGACGAAACCAATCCAATAAATGACCAGCAGGGATGGGAGCTTCCAAATTACGGAAGGGGCCTTAATTTTCAAAACGACCTGTATGGTTTTGCAACTCATCTCACTTATACTATTTACCGCAATAAACGCATTCCACTTTACCGGCAGGGAGCAGCTATATTTGTGTTTACCGGTGTGGGCGTATATTACGGGAAGCCGAAAGCCGATTTATTCAGAGGGAATCCTGAAAATAATTTGCGATATTACTATTGGAATGACGGAACTACGCGCGATATGCCCGAAGAAACAGGCAGTGGAAATATTATAACTAAAGATGGTGATTTTGAAACCGATTTAACCGAATGGTGTACCGAAAAAGGGCAGGCTTATGGTGAATTATACGGGCACAAAAAATACAGTGATTTTCACGTGGGCATTCCAATGGGATTTGGATTTCGTTATGGCTTAAGCAAAGTGTTGACTTTGTCAGCCGAGTTTGGTTATTATTATTTTCTGACCGATTATTTAGATGACGTGCATGACCAGTATGTAACCAATGATGACCTCAATGAAATGTATCCGAATGATAAGGCAATGCAAAACCTTGCGCTGTACGTTTCCGACCCAACAGGATGGGGGACCAATGGATATCCTTTTACTCCGCCTACAAGCCCGCGAGGAAATCCCGCCAGCAACGATGCCTATTCTTTTATAAATCTCGAGATGGCTTATAAATTTAATTTACGAGGAGAAAAAGTTAGATTTTTCGGAAGAAAATAATTTTTTAAGCGGGTTAACACCCCGATTAATTTTTATCAGTTCAGTCCGCTTATTGCAGGTGGAATTGCTTTTTTTGTAATCCTTACTTTTGCCAATCAGCCAACACTATTTAAAATATTATGAAAAGCGAAGAGGTTTTTAAAAGCATAATTTCACATGCCAAGGAATATGGATTTATTTTTCCATCAAGCGAAATTTATGACGGGCTAAGTGCAGTGTATGATTACGGGCAATATGGAGCTGTTTTAAAAAACAATATTCGCGAATACTGGTGGAAATCCATGGTGCAGATGAATGAAAATATAGTAGGTATTGATTCAGCAATATTTATGCATCCGGCAATTTGGAAAGCATCCGGCCATGTGGATGCATTCAATGATCCTTTGATTGATAATAAGGATTCAAAAAAACGATACCGTGCCGATGTGTTGATTGAGGATCATGTAAGCAAAATCGAAGCTAAGATTGAAAAAGAAATTACCAAAGCCAGAGAACGATTTGGCGAAAAGTTTATTGAAGAAACTTATCGTTCAACAAATCCAAGAGTATTGGAATATCAAAAAAAAATTAACGAAATAAATATCCGGTTTAAAAATGCACTGGAGAAAAATGATCTGGCAGAAGTTCAGCAGATCATTGTTGACCTCGAAATAGTTTGCCCGGTCAGCGGTACGCGTAATTGGACGGATGTAAGACAGTTTAGTTTAATGTTTTCGACACAACTCGGTTCGGTAAGCGAAGACGCAAGTACTATTTATTTGCGACCAGAAACAGCGCAAGGAATTTTTGTTAATTTCCTGAACGTGCAGAAAACCGGGCGCATGAAAATTCCGTTTGGCATTGCACAAACTGGCAAAGCATTCCGCAACGAAATTGTAGCACGGCAATTTATTTTTCGTATGCGCGAATTTGAACAAATGGAAATGCAATTTTTTGTAAGGCCGGGTACCGAAATGGATTGGTATAATACCTGGAAAGAAACACGCATGAGATGGCACCGTGCACTTGGATTTCCGGATGTAAAATACCGTTTTCATGATCACCTGAAACCGGCTCATTATGCCAATGCAGCCTGCGATATCGAATTTGAATTTCCATTTGGATTTAAAGAATTGGAAGGTATTCATTCGCGTACCAATTTTGATTTAAAAAGTCACGAAGTACATTCCGGAAAAAAACTCCAGTATTTTGATCCCGATCTCAACGAAAGTTATGTTCCTTATGTGGTAGAAACTTCAATTGGCTTAGACAGGATGTTCCTGGCAATATTATCCCATTGTTACACAGAAGAAAAACTTGAAGACGGCACTGACCGGATAGTTCTGAAAATTCCGCCTTCTCTTGCCCCGGTAAAATGCTCAGTATTGCCATTAATAAAAAAGGATGGCTTGTCCGAAAAAGCACGAACAATAATGGACAAGCTTAAATATTCAGTTTATTGCCAGTATGATGAAAAAGATTCCATTGGCAAACGCTACCGCAGGCAGGATGCTATCGGTACTCCTTACGCTCTGACTATAGATCATCAGACATTACAGGATGATACCGTGACTATACGCGAGCGCGACTCAATGTTACAGGAACGGATTGCAGTGGAAATGGCAGAAAAAATTGTAACCGAAAAAGTTGATATGAAAACCCTTTTAAAGGCAAATGCTAATTCCTGATTATAACACGCCTTATTATTTCTTCGCTTCCTGATTTGATCTTTACCAGGTAAATTCCTTCAGGCTCTTCAGTAAGATTCAAAACATATTTTGAAGAAAGTCCTTTAAAGACAAAATGCTTTATTTCTTTTCCAAGAATATTTATTACGCCTATTTCAACATTGCTGAAATAGTTCTCATGAAAATTTAATGTAAACAATCCATTACCGGGTGAAGGGAAAATAGTAACAGCCTGCAACCCTGTAACTTCATTTATACCAACTGGGCCATACACAACCAAATCATCAAACCCTGCATTATATCCCAACGAATCTTTTACAAAGTAGAACTTAAGTTGAACAGAAGATGAGTTCAATGGAAGATTTATTATTTGGGAAGATGTAAGAATTGAATCAATACTTGCCACAAGGTTCCATGTTGAGCCATTGGGAGTTTCGTACACCTGGAATTTATTATATTCAAAAGTTCCGTTGCCTTTCAGATAAAATGAAACCGAGCCAGGGTTGGAAAACACCGGAGTAATAATGGTTGCAGAATCCACTCCGAATTTGTACGAGTTACATGCAACTCCGCAGAAAGACGAACTAAAATAATAAGAACGCGATAATGCGGCTGTATCATTCCATGTAATAGTAAACCCGGCAGGAATACTTGTAACCAATCCATTGTAGCTGTCAAAATTTTCCTGTAAAAGAATTGTTTGAGCCTTTGTTAAAAAAGTAACCGATACTATTAACATTACTGAGAGTAGAATCTTTTTCATTTCGCTGAATTTATAAATTAAGGAATTCAAATTTAGGTACTATTTATTGAATCGTTGTTAAGGATATGTTATTTATTGTTATAAGCATTCATGGTTCTTGAAATACCAATCGTCACAAAGCTTTTTATTGCATCAACAGCTTTTACGATCCTTTCTGATAAAAGTTTTTTTTCTTCATCATTCCATTTTCCCAGAACATAATCTGACTGCTTTCCTTTGCTGAATTCATTTCCTATGCCAAACCGCAACCTCGCAAAATGAGAACTATTTAAAGATTCAATAATATTGGCTAATCCATTGTGCCCTCCATCACTCCCTTTTGATCGGATTCTTATTGTTCCGAAAGGAAGTGAAATATCATCAGAAACTATAAACAATTTTTCAAGCGAAATCTTTTCGGATTGAAGCCAATAGTTAACCGCCTTACCGCTTAAGTTCATGTAAGTTGCGGGTTTAATAAGAATAATAGTCCGCCCTTTAAATCTGAATTCACATCTATGAGCAAGGTGCTCTGAAGAAAAAAATGCCTTGGCAGAAAGAGCCAAAGCATCGGCAACTTCAAAACCTATATTGTGACGGGTATGCACATAGTCATCACCAATATTCCCCAACCCGACAATGAGGTATTTCACAACACAGTATTATTTTTTCTCGGGAGTTTTAGCAGCAGCGGCAGGTGCAGCTGGTGCAGCAGCAGCCCCTGCAACCGGAGCAGCAGCACCGGGAACAGCCGGAGCAGCGCCCGCAACAGCACCTGTTGCTGCAACAGGAACTTCTTCTTCAATAACCGTACGGGCTGTGCGAACACCCACAACAATGTTGTTGGGTAAATCTAAAAAGGTTACCCCTTCTTTTTTCAGGTTATTTACCCGTATTGAATCTCCAATTGTAAGAGGGGTAATTTCAAGTTCAATACTATCGGGCAGGTTAACCGGCAGCGCACTTATTTTAACTTTTTTAATTTTCTGAATCAGCTGTCCGCCCTGCTTTACACCTTCGGGAGTTCCTTTAAGCCGTACCGGAATGTCAATTACAACTTCCTTATCAGGATGTATTTCATAAAAGTCAATATGAATGATTTTATCGGTTATCGGATGAAACTGAATTTCTTTCATGATGGCGTTATACTCGGTTCCGTCAATTGATAATTGAACGGTGTGTACATTGCCGGAATATACAAGTGGTCTGAAATTTAGTGCGTGCGAAGAAAAATTAACATTTTCTTTTCCGCCATAAAGCACGCAGGGAATATTCTCCTGCTTCCGTAATTTTTTAACAGCCTGTTTGCTTAATTCAGTTCGTTTGGTTCCTGTAATTGTTAATGATTTCATTGGAGTCAGATTAGTAGTGAATTGTTTTTTTAAGATTTAATAAATAACGGGCTTATAGATTCATAAGCATATACTTTATGAATTGCTTTCGCAAAAAGTTCGGCTGATGAAAGCGCTTTTATTTTTTTTGATTCTTTCCGTAAAGGAATGGTATCGCAAACAACCAGTTCAGTAAGCGGGGAGTTTTCAATACGCTCATAGGCTTTGCCTGAAAGAACCGGGTGCGTAATAAATCCGCGTACACTCGAAGCGCCACTTTCCATTACTAGTTCGGCAGCCTTGGTTAACGTGCCGGCAGTATCAATTATATCATCAACAAAAATTACATCCTTTCCTTCCACATCACCAATCAACTGCATACCGGCTACTTCATTGGCGCGTTTGCGGTGTTTGTCGCAAATTGCCATTTCGGCATTAAAATATTTTGCATACTCACGGGCTCTGTGCACACCTCCCATGTCGGGAGCGGCCACGAGAAGATTCGGCAACTCAAGACTTTTAATATAAGGGACAAAAATAGTAGAGGCGTCCATGTGATCAACCGGCACATCAAAAAATCCCTGTATCTGTGGTGCGTGCAAATCCATTGTCATTATACGTGTGGCTCCGGCAGCGGATAATAAATTAGCCACAAGCTTCGAAGCGATAGCTACCCTCGGCTTATCTTTCCTGTCAGATCGTGCAAAACCAAAGTATGGAATTACAGCCGTTATATAATGAGCCGATGCCCTTTTGGCTGCATCAATGAGCATGAGCAACTCAAACAGGTTTTGTGTAGGAGCAAAGGTTGACTGGATAATAAATACATCACATCCCCTAACACTTTCATCGAATGAAGGAGAAAACTCTCCATCACTGAAATAGGTAATGTTTACTTCTCCAAGCGGGGTGCCGTAACATTCAGCAATTTCCAGGGCAAGGTATTTTGAAGCCGTACCCGAGAAAATTTTTACCTGCCTTAACATTTCCATGTTGATTACTTTTTTTTAAAGGGATGCAAAGTAAATAAAAAGAGTTTAATTCACGATAGCAAATGGTATAAAGTTTCCTCAAAAATCACCGTTGAGTGAACGGATTTGCCGAAAAACTTTACATTCGCACTCCTTTCTCCAGAATTTTTTCCATATAGTTCAATACGTAATGCCCGGGTGGCGGAATTGGTAGACGCGCTGGTCTCAAACACCAGTGATAGCAATATTGTATCGGTTCGACTCCGATCCCGGGTACTTTTTCCTGGTATTTTGACCTGATATGATTTTGGTTTACTTGTTTACTTTTGTTTAAATCAAAAGAGCTATGAAGACGTTTTACAAAATTGTTTTGTCAATCATTTTCATTTCAGCCATGTCATTTCTATTAGCTTTTGAAAGAAGATCGGATTATCCACCGTTAAAAACAAATTTGAAACTCATTTCAAAAGGATTTACCTCTCCCGTTGGAATGGCATCGCCCAAAGACGGAACCAGCCGCATTTTTATAATTGAGCAGGGAGGAAAAATAAAAATTATTAAAAACGGAATTTTGTTGTCAATGCCTTTTATTGACCTTTCAGATAAATTAGACGGGTTAAATATTGCATACAGCGAGAAAGGGTTGCTTGGATTAGCCTTTCATCCCGATTTTAAAAACAACAGGCGTTTTTTTGTTTATTATAGTGCCCATAACGATACCAGACAATTTGATCATAAGAGCGTGGTGGCTGAATACAAAGCCACTTCGGCTAACCCTGACGTTGCTGATATGCGTGAAGAAGTAATTATGGAAATTCTGCAACCCGAAAGCAATCATAACGGTGGATGCCTGCAATTCGGTAAAGACGGATTTCTGTACATTGGCTTAGGTGATGGGGGGGGTGCCGGTGACCATCATGGACCGATTGGAAACGGCCAAAACCTGAATACCTGGCTGGGAAAAATTCTTCGGATTGACATAGACTCTAAAAAACCGTATGCAATTCCTGCCGACAATCCATTTGTTGGAAAAACCAATACGAAGCCCGAAATTTATGCTTACGGATTGCGTAATCCCTGGCATTTTTCATTTGACCGCGTTACCGGCAGGTTGTATTGTGGTGATGTGGGACAGAATAATTGGGAAGAAACCGATATTATTGAAAAAGGAAAGAATTACGGCTGGCGCATCATGGAAAGTTCTCATTGCTTTAATCCTGTATCAAATTGCAAAACCGATGGGTTAATGTTACCAATAGATGAATATAATCACGAAACCGGGATAAGTATTTGTGGAGGGCATATGTACCGGGGACTGATGTTTCCTTCACTTCACGGTAATTATTTTTTTGGCGATTGGAATGGAAAATTATTTTACCTCAGGCAGGATAAAGATTTTACATGGAACCGAGGTGATGTATGGATAAATGGCGAAGAATCGAACGACATTGGAGCAAAACTGAATTGCATTGGCGAGGATGAAAATGGCGAAATTTATCTAATCACGCAACATCTCTTTGGGCCAAAAAGTCCCACGGGAGCTGTGTATAGAATTAGTCTTTAATAATTTCACAATTCACAATTCATCACCCTTTATTTCTCCCCGTCCGTCCTCATCCGGTAAATTAACCCGGCCCGTAAAAGCAAACCGTCATTCACATCAAGGTTTGTATAATTCGTTTCACCACCACTCCGAAAACCGGATTGGTATTTTCTCAATACCGATTGCCCTGCCTGCAAACTAACCACAACATGTTTAGTAACATAGGTGTCAAAATATAGTTTCACATGATGGTCGTCAACCCGCAAAAAATAAAAATCATCGTAACGATATGAGGTAGTTATAAAATATATTTCGGCTCCTGTATAAAACCGTTTCCCCAGCTTATATTCGAAATTAAGGCTTACAGGCAGCACACCGAATATTCTTACTTTGTCTGAAGGTCTCCAGTCAATTCCAATCATAGGAACCACACGCGGTCCGAAAAAATCGCTGTTATAATAAACACCAAATTTATAACTCAACGTTTCTGATTTTTTTAATATCCCCAATACAACTCCTCCCACCTGAAAATCATTTCCGTCTATATTTTTAAAATCAGAATTAATACGGGGGAATGCTACAAAAGCCGTTTGCCATTTTGGGTTTTTCCATTGCTTAAAGTAAGTCAGAAAAAAACCGGTTCCATGCAAATTTTGTTTTGGTTCATCAGCATAATTTAACTTCAGGTTTTCATAAAAAGGATTTATCACAAGCAAATCGCTCTTAAGTTTTAAACCGTATTTTAAGCTTAAATTAAAGTAATTTGTTTGAAGAGAAATTTTGTCCGAATTGAATAGTGACTTGTCTGGGCTATGCTGGTAATAAAAATTTGCAACATCAAAATAAGGCTGCCCGATAAGCCGGTTGGAGAAAAACAAAAACATCATGGAAACTGCCGTAAGTAAAAGCGGCTTTTTTCTTTTCATAAATAATTCACAGGAATAATTGCTTTTTTACAGGCTGCAATTAAGGAAATATTTACAAATTGCATTCTAATTTCTGATTGTAATATAAAAACACATTATGAAGATAAAACCGATTATACTCCTGCTTGCGTGCCTGCTCATTGGGAAAACCCCATTCAGGGGCTTAGGGGCCTATGCACAAAATTTTACCGGTAGTTACACAATGCATACTGAAGATTCTGCCAGAAAAAAAACCGTTGATTTAAAAATCACATTTAAAAAAGAAAAATCATGTCTCGAAATAATTACCGGTGAGAATGCAGGAAAATTCAGGACCATTTTTGATAGCAAAGAAAGAACAATGACCATTCTCACCGAAAAAGAAGGAGCCAGTAAACTTGCAATGATACGTTCCATGCCCGATATCACCGAGTCGTCAGAGCCTGCTGCAAAGGATGTGAAGATTACTTTAACTGATGAAACCAAAACCATCGAAAACTATTCCTGCAAAAAAGTTATGGTTGAGTCGGCAGATGCCATTACTGAAATGTGGATTACCCAAGATTTAAATATATCTTATGACGATATGGTTACCATTCTTAACCATGGCGCGGGACCCATTTCAGGAATGATTCAAAATATTAAAAATTACAAAAGCCTGAAAGGCTTTCCGCTTAAAATGACTGTTGCCAATAAAATAAAAGCAGGGGAGGTAATTAATATTACCATTACGAATGTATTGTTAAATACAGTTGACAATTCTGTTTTTAATACTAACGGCTACCAGGTTATGGACGTGAGGAATGCGGGTAGCAGATAGGGTTAACAATTGCGCCATCATGCAAAATCATTAGTTGCAGACTTATGATCTAAATCAATTCAAATTTTTTTTTGGTAAAGTATTGATATTATACTCTGAACAGGCAAATTAGCAAAGTCGTAAAGGTTATGAAGTTAGTGTTGAAAAATTATTTTTACAAGGTACCTTGCCATATAAAAAGATCTTTCTAAATTGCGTTCCGATTCGCTTTTCATTAATCGCTAAGCCCTATTTACCCCTACTAAGTAAAAGTGAAAATAAAGTTTGCCGTAAACATATACTTACTTTCGTTATAGCGAGAAAGTTTATAATCTACAATTTATTAAAAATAAATATGCCATAATGAAAAAAATATTACGATCAATACTACTTATTGCCGCCTTGGTCTTTTTATGTGCAGGAAGTTATGCGCAATTCAGCCCGGTTTGGGATGTTTCCTATCAGCATACTGGAACCAATTCTTTTTCGAACGAAAGCCGTAAGGTGGAAACAGATGCTTCGGGAAATGTTTTTGTGCTTGCCGATGTGACCTCCGACATTGACCCTAACGGTGTGATTACAACCTCCACATGGCACTATACAGTAATATTAAAATATTCCTCCGGTGGTACACTGATGGCATCCAAAAATATTTATGTGGTAAATCATGTGGTATCGGGCTTTGACAACAAAGGTGCTTTCGGACTGGAACTTGATGCAGCGGGTAATGTATATATGGGATATAATATTTATGACAACGGAAGCAATTATGATGTTTCCGTTTCCAAGTTCGATAATAGCCTGAATGTAATTTGGGCGCAAAAATACAATCCGGGCACTATTGACTACGGTGTGGATATGAAAGTGGATCCCTCGGGTAATGTTTATGCCATTGCGCAATCCATATCGGGCTCTAATTCTGTTTACCATATCATTAAATCAAATGCGGTCAGTCAAAGCCTGAATTCAATTTATGCCTTTGATGTAAATGCCGATTATTTAAATAAACTTATTCTTGATGCCAGTCAGAACGTTTACGTTACCGGCTACCGTATTATTGCAGGTTTTAAAAATGCCCTCACAACTTCTGTAACCAATGCCGGTGCTTTACGATGGAAGGTAACATATAATGGTGGCTCTTCCAACCGCGATGATGTGGGCAATAATTTAACCCTTGCTGCAGATGGCAACTTATATGTAGTGGGCGTTTCGGACCGGGGTGCTCCTACCATTAACGATATTATGGTTATTAAATACAATCCCATTAATGGAAAAAGTTTCTGGGCTACCTATCATGACTATAATAATGGCAACGATAATGGATATTTTATTTATGGACCGGCAATAGACTACGTATATGTGGGAGCGGTTTCGGCAAATGACATTATACTTGATCGTATAAAAACTGCAACCGGTGGGGGTAACGGCAGGGGAACGTACCAGCCCGATCCGGTCGAATCCCATACAGCGCTTAACGGGGCCACGCTCAGGGGCATGAAAATATCATCCAATATGAATTTTTACATTACCGGCAGCATACAGGCAACTAATCTTAGTGCGCAGTCATTCAGCGCTTCTTATCTTGCAAAATTTGTTTTATTTCCCGTGGCAAGAAATGTTTTTAAATTGGATTTTGATGCGGATGCTGAAGGCGATTTTACAAAGAGTAAATTTGGTGCAGGTATAGCTCTTGATGAGTTGAATGATAAAATAATATGGTTACGCGATAATGCAAAGGAGTATTCAACCCACACACAGGAAGAAGTGTTGGTGACCTATCTTGATGTGCCTGCCCAGGTAAAATTTGCACAAAATAATAGCGCACAGCAAGTGATAAACAGCCCCGATGTTATCATATTATCTAATCCGGTAAAAAGTAAAATACAATTTCAGGCTCAGCAAGCCATTCAGCGCATTGAAATTTCTGACATCACCGGAAAAATTGTTCTCAGTATTGATAAGACACCACCTGATAAAACTGTGGATGTTTCTTCCTTAATCAGTGGCATTTACCTGTGCAGGTTTATTGGCGCTGAAAGCGTCATAACAAAAAAATTGGTGATTGAATAAGTAAATAAAAAAATCAAAACATTATTTACCCATAAAAAACAACCATTCATAAAATAAACCTAATTTTCTGAAGGGCATTGGATAAATTAGCGGCAGACAAATTTGAAAGGATGATGCGTGTAAGAAAAGGTACCCTCTCTCCCCCCGAGTTTATTGACTGGTAAATCGTTTATAACATGAGTATTTCTCCCAGGACATTTAATTAATAAAATAAAAATAAAATCAAATAATAAAAACCCCCAATTAAAAATGAAAGACAAAAATTACTTTAGATTAAAAAGAAATTGCCTTGTGTCATTTTTCATGATTCTAATGGCGCTTTGTTTAACAAAAACTAATACGTTTGCCCAGGTAGCTGGATATTCGTTTACACAAAGTTCAGGAAGCTATATACCTATAGTTGGCGGGACTGTTCCCGCAATAGCCAGCAATCCGGGTGCATGGGACGATGGCGTTTCAAACGTAGTAGGAAATATTGGTTTCACCTTTATCTATAATGGTATTGGTTATTCCCAATGTTCTATCAGTTCAAACGGGGCGATAGCTTTTGGAACCACAGCTATTACCAGTACTAACTATGCATCCATATCATCAACTGCCGGCTATGCAGGGTCAGTGGCTGCGTGGAGCCGCGATTTACAAGGACAGGCAACGGCTCCTTTGGGAGAAATTCGCTATCTTTCATCAGGGGGCGTTTTTACCATTCAATGGTCAAATACCCGTAGATATAACAGTACGACTGCCAATGCAGAAAGGTTTGAAATGCAGATTAAGCTTTATCAGACAACTAATGTTATTCAGGTTATTTACGGAACATGGTCAGATGCGATATCTGCTGCTACCACAAACGTTGGACAAGTTGGTTTAAGGGGTGCCACAAATGCCGATTTTAACAACAGGTCGGTACTTACCGGTGGAAGCTGGAGTGCATCTGTTGCAGGCGCAGTTAATACCGCGACTTGTTTTTATAACCAATCAAATATAGCTACCAAGCCGGCATTTGGTCAAACGTATACATGGTCTCCTCCGACTTGTTTCCTTCCTACTGCTTTAACGGTTTCTGCTATTACCACATCTTCGGCAACTCTTAGCTGGACGGCTCCTTCACTTGGTACTCCTGTTAATTACAACTGGGAAGTACGTACATCGGGCGCTGCGGGTTCAGGTGCTGCAGGTTTAACAGCAAGCGGTACAACGGCTCATCCTACTGTAACCGCTCCTGTTGCCGGTTTATCCCCTGCTACTACTTATTCCGCTTATGTAAGAACTCACTGCGGAGGCACTGACTTCAGCAGCTGGTCGGTTGCAT
>JBIOHJ010000043.1:0-22812 GCA_044448905.1 Bacteroidia bacterium
ATATAATACTGTTTTCTCCTTTTGCCGGAAGAAGAGGCAGGTGAGAAAAAAACGGGATCGGAAAAAAAGAATAACCCTGGCAGAAAATAATTTTCGAAGCGGTAATATTTTTCCATTTAATGCCCTCGGTTTTTATTTTCATTTCATCAAATGAAAAAGTTTCGGAATGCAAAACACCTTTCTCTAAAAAATGTTTTTTGAGCAAGCCGGCTAATTTTGCGATATCCATGTATCCCGATTTGTTTATTAAAATCCCGCCATGCGGTGACTTGAAAACATGTTTCATGAATTCGGGATAAATTTCACCGCCAAGATATTTTTCATATCCCGGTTCGCTGCCTTTCGCAACCCAGTCGTTTCGGGTTTTTACCGAATCAAAAATTTCCAGGATCGGTAAATCGAAAAACAATTTTTCACCAAAACGGTTTTCAATTTCATGGTAATAATTTCTTGCAAACGGAATGAGGGAATCTGCCCGCCAGGTTTTCACAATGCGCCTTCCTGTAATGGGTTGAATAATCCCGGCAGCAATTTTAGAAGGTGAAGTTGGCTTGTCTTCATCAATAACAATAATTTTCCTGCCTGAGTTGAGTAATTCATACCCAAGGAGGCTTCCGGCAATACCCTGACCAACTATAATGTAATCTAAAATCAACGAATACGAATTTTACAAACGAACGAATAAAAAAATACTTTGTGTTTTACTGATTAAGTATTCTGAGAGCAATTAGCGGCATTATTTTTCAGCAGGAGGCGCAGCTGGCGGAAGCGGACCACACGGATCAATCTTTTCCTCAATAATTATTTCAACAGGATAATTTGATTTCCGGTACACCCGCAACGTGCCGTATGATTGCGATTTAAATTCCTCTTCACAAGTTGCCTGTAACTCTTTCTTATTATAAGGTTTTTTATCAGCAGATTTTACATCAGATAAATAAATATTGTAAACGCCAGGCTTAATTCTCAATTCAAAATTACCTGTTGAATCGGTTTCAAGCAAAAAAGATTTATTGCTGTAAAAAGATTTTTTTAAAAACAGCTTGTCATTTTTAAATGCAACCGGTTTCCGAAGCTCGGCAAGCATTTCATCGGTAGGCGCTGCTCCGCCTTTATAGGCAGCAATCCATTTAACTTTTCCCTTAATCAATATCTGGTAATTCCGTACAGTTGACTGGCTGAAGCATGGTGCTGCTATCAAAAATAAAATAAAAACGAGTTTGCATTTCATACATTTAAGTTATATTTACTCCTTGTCTTGCTTCTTTTTATAACTTTGCATCAAATATCTGAATAAAATGCCAAAGAAACTTTTTGTTTCGAATAAAGACGAATGTGTGCAGATGTTTGAAAACAGGCTTCTCGATAAGCTTTCACACATTCATTTTACTGTTCCGCTTTTTATTTTTATTCCGGTAATAATATTTTTTTTATACAAAGGAATTTTCATTTTTGAATTGACTGCCTTAGCTATTGCGAGTTATTCAATATTTGGTTTGCTTGTCTGGACATTGACAGAATATTTACTGCACCGCTTTATTTTTCACTGGGAATTACCCGGTAAATGGGGAAAACGTATTCATTTTATTTTTCATGGCGTGCATCATGATTACCCCAGCGACAGCAAACGGCTTGTGATGGTGCCCACCGTAAGCATCCCGCTTGCTTTGTTGTTTTATTATCTATTTTATTTATTGCTTGGTCAAATAAATGTTGCACCTTTTTTTTCAGGATTCCTTATCGGGTATCTTTTTTATGATATGTCGCATTATGCGGTTCATCATTACAATTTTAAGAGCAAATTCTGGCTGGCGCTTAAGCATCATCACATGATCCATCATTATAGCGATGACCATAATGGCTTTGGTGTGAGTTCGAAATTCTGGGACCTGGTTTTCAGAACCACTTTTAAGAAAGAAATTAAATAGCTGTTTTTTGTTTCCGGCTGTTTTAATCAATTATTATTTTTTATTTTTACTCCTGCAATTGAATCTTTAATACGATTTTATGCATGAGTCACCGTTTCAGTTTAAGCAATTTACTATTCAGCAGGACAAATGCGCAATGAAGGTTGGCACCGATGGTGTTTTATTGGGTGCCTGGGTGCAAACCCGTGATGCAAAAAAAATTCTAGATATTGGCACCGGTACCGGTTTAATTGCCCTCATGCTGGCACAAAAATCAAATGCCCGTATTGATGCCATTGATATAGATTCGAGTGCATACGAACAGGCAATTGAAAATTTCAGGAATAGCTTATGGCAGAACCGGGTAAAAGTTTTTCATTCTTCCATCCAGCAGTTTTCAAAAACTACTGTTCTTAAATATGATTTGATTGTAAGCAACCCTCCTTTTTTTGAAGATGCTTTTAAAGCAGGTTCCGAAGCGCGAAACATAGCAAGGCATACCGATGAAACCTTAAGCTTTGATGATTTAATAAGTTGTGTTAAAAATTTACTTAAGTCCGAAGGAAGTTTTTGTGTTATTCTTCCTTTTAAGGAGGGAAACAATTTTATTGATAAAGCTGCATCCAGCGGGTTATTTATTCAAAGGTTAACGCGCGTAAAAACTAAAATTGAAAAGCACGAAAAAAGATTGCTTATCGAATTCGGGTTGCAGCAAATACCCGCTGTTGAAAACGACATGGTTATACAGGAAGAAGATTTGAGCTTTACGAAAGAATACATCGAGCTTACTAAAGATTATTACCTGGGGCTTAAAAACCCGGTAGCTTAGTTTTCGAAAATCCTATTTTCAAATTTTTCAGAACTTAAACTTACCGCTTTTTACTTTGGCGATGGTTTGCTATTCATTCCATTATTTTTCATCAAAAAGTTAATTGAAATTTACCCAAGACATTTTGTTGTTAACCAAATAAATCCAATAGCATTTATTTACATTGTTACTTTCACACCTTATAATTTCCAAAAAAAACATGTTTACTTTACATCGTTCAACCGCATTGGTTTTATCAATTTTTATTTTTCTTTTTAAGAATTCCAATGCGCAAACTCTTCCTGCAAATTTTCAGGATCAATTAGTAAGCAACGGGTGGAGTGAGGTAGAGGGTTTCCGGTTTGATATAACCGGGCAGATGTATGTTTGGGAAAAAGCAGGCAAAGTCTGGGTAGTGGATACGAACGGAGTAAAAGTGGCTACTCCTCTTCTTGATATTCATGAAGAAGTAGGAGGGTGGCGCGATCACGGTTTAAACGGTTTTGCTTTGGATCCTGATTTTAGAAACAATGGTTACTACTATCTTTTTTATACCGTTGACAGATATCATCTTTTGTATTATGGAACGGGTGGATATAATGCCGCTGTAGATTCATTTTACAATGCAACCATAGCTAGGGTAACACGGTACACTGCAAATCAGGCAACTAATTTTACCACTACTGTAGCAGGTAGCCGTTTGGTCTTAATTGGTGAAAATAAAAAAACGGGCATCCCGGTTTTGCACGAATCTCATAGTGGCGGGCAATTAATTTTTGGCACCGATGGATCGCTGCTCGTTTCTACAGGAGATGGAGCGAGCTATAATGGAATTGATTCCGGGAGCAGGAGCGATACTTACTGGCAACGGGCACTTAACGATACCATTATCCGTATAAAAGAAAATGTGGGCGCTTTCCGTTCGCAGTTGGTGGATTGTTTAAATGGTAAAATTTTACGCATTGACCCGGCTACTGGTAATGGATTGCCTTCAAATCCTTTTTATAATGCATCCAATCCGGGTTCCCGCAGGGCAAAAGTATGGGCAATGGGTTTGCGAAATCCTTTCAGGATGACATTAAAACCTGGGACAGGGAATACCGATATAACAGCAGGCGATCCGGGCGCAATATATATTGGTGATGTGGGCTGGGGGACCTGGGAGGATTTGCATGTGGTAAAAGAAAGCGGCAAAAATTTAGGGTGGCCGCTATTTGAAGGGCTCGCAAAACATGCAGGCTACCTAAGTGCTTCACCCTATAATCAAGATGCTGCTAATCCGTTATATGGCATGGGTGGATGTACACAACAATTTTTCAGGTTCAGAGATCTTTTAGTTCAGGATACTTTAGGCACACCTTCATTTCCAAATCCATGCAACAGTTCACAGCAAGTTCCTTCTTCCATTCTAAAGTTCATGCATTCGCGTCCTGCAGTTGACTGGTATCATGCAAGTGATAATGCGCGAACCGGAATTTTCAATGGAACTTCGGCATCTGAAATATTAATAAATAATGCATTATCTCCGGTTCAGGGTCAGATATACAGAGGAAATGCTTCGGTTGGAGGAGCCTGGTATTTGGGTAATAAATATCCGGTGTCACATCAAAATTCTTACTTTCATGCAGACTTCGGGCAGAGTTGGATTAAAAAATTCAATTTCGATTCAAATAATGACCCCGACTCGGTTGTTAATTTCGGCTCAGGCATGGGTCCTGTTGTTTTTCTCGAATACAACCCTAAAGATGAATGGTTGTATTATGTAAAATATCCTTCTGACATTCGCAGAATAATTTATAATGGCAGTGTAAATAATCCTCCCACTGCAATCGCTTCGCAAAACATTTTATATGGTTCAGCCCCGTTATCTGTAAATTTCACCGGAGCCAACTCAACTGACCCCGAAAATCTTCCGCTTTCCTACAGTTGGAATTTTGGTGACGGTACACTCAATAGCACTTCTCCAAATCCAAGTCATGTTTTTTCGGCACCCAATTCAAATCCGGTTACCTACAATGTGGTACTCACAGTTACCGATAATGTTAACCAGGTTTCTTCGACTTCATTAAAGGTATTTGTAAACAATACTCCACCTCAGGTTTCAATAACCAGTTTCAACGATGGCGATTTATATACCATGTCGGGAAATACTATTTTGCCTTTGCAGGCAAATGTTTTTGATGCCGAGCACGGGCCTTCGCAGCTTTTCTATTCGTGGACAACCTTTTTGCATCATAACAATCATGAACATCCCGAAGCATCCGACACCAATAAAATTGCTTCAACAACAATTACCCCCGAAGGATGCAACGGGGAAACTTTTTATTTCCGCATTCAGCTAACGGTTACCGATGCCGCAGGATTGTCAACAACAATAAGTTCAAATATTTATCCTGCCTGCGATCCGCCCGAAGCATTTTTCACTTCAAACACAAATAAAGTTTGCCAGGGAGGAACAATTAATTTTATTGACAACTCAACCAACTTACCTGATAGCTGGCAATGGTCGTTTCCCGGTGGAAATCCCGCTATTTCGAGTTTAGAAAATCCGCCAGTTGTTTACAGCAGTGCAGGGACTTTTGACGTGAGTCTAATTGTAACAAGTATACAAGGTGCCGATACTTTATTAATGCCGGGTATAATTCAAGTTTACAGCAATCCCCAGGCAATAATTACACCTTCGGGTACCGATTCGGTCTGCTCCGGAATAGCGGTATTATTAAATTCAAATACCGGTTCAAACTTAAGTTATCAATGGATAAAAAACAATGTGAATATTCCCGGTGCAAACTTACTTTCCTATAATGCAACGGCTTCAGGAACGTACAAAGTCAAAGTAGTGCGTACAACCACTGGTTGCAATAAAACCTCGACAGGAAAAAAAATTGTTTACAGGGCAAAACCTTCGGCATTAATTACACCTGATGGTCCCACTACTTTTTGTAATGGTGACAGCGTGGTTTTTTCAGCTCCCATAGTTGCGGGTAATACTTATGGCTGGAAGAAAAACGGTGTTTATATCAGTAGTGCAATTAATAGCTCCTATGCTGCTAAAACTGCGGGTAACTACAGAGTGGTGGTAACGGATCAGCATGGTTGTTCTAAGACATCTGAAGTAGTAGTGGTAGTTGTTAATTGCCGGTTAGCGGGAGAAGATTTGGCTGAATTCGATGGCTTTAATGTCGAAATTTTTCCTAATCCGGTTTCAGGAAAAGCCACGCTGAGTATTGTTACTGATGCTGAAGATAAAATTGATGTTCAATTTTTTGATGCAATCGGCAAACAACTCAATTCACCATTCCGAAGTTTTGCTTGTCAGATTGGAGGGAATTATTTTGATTTTGATGCGACTTCCTTTTTGCCGGGTATTTATTTTGTTAAAATAACTTCATTGCGTACTTCGAAAACGATTCGAATGATTGTAGCTGAAAACGAAAACAGGTAGGGTTGTTTTTACTCTGAAATTATTTGTTAAAAATGCGTTCGCGCAATTATTTTCTGATATAAGCTAATATATTTTTCCGCAACTTCCTTCATTGAAAAATTTTTCCTGACTGCATGAAAACCATTTACTCCCATTTCATATCGCTTGTGAACCGGTGTATGAAAAATTTCTGCAATTGATTTGCTGATGTCAGTTGCATGAAGAGTGCTTACCCAGCCGCAACGGTTGTCTCGTACAAAATCACATAAGTTTACTTTGTCGGAAATATAAACAGGCAGGGCAACGGAAAGAGCTTCAGCTACAACCAGTCCAAAATTTTCCTGGTGACTTGTCAGTACTAGGGCATCGTAAGTTCTCAACTTTTCATCACGCTCATCGGGATTCAAATTTCCCATAAAGGAAATATTTCTTTGTACATTTAATTCGCTTATCAGCTGCTCCAGTTCATTTTTACAGTTATCATCATCTGATCCGTAAATATCTACATGAATGCCTTTCAACATATCTTTATCAAGTAACGAAATACCTTTCAGCAACAGGTCAATTCCTTTTTTGCGATTAATTCTTCCCAGAAAGACCAAACTTATTTTTCTGTTATCAGCCGGCTGCTGTTTTATTTCAGCAGCGGGAAATTGAAAGCCAATTGGAATAACAATCGGATGAAGCGATTTTTTAATTATGGAATTTATTTTTTCATTTTCTGTTGTAAATTGAACAGCTTTGGCAGCAGCAAGCAATTTATCATCGAATAAAAAACGATGAATTTCTTTCATCCATTTTGAACGTGTTAACGAAAAAGCATCGAGCATTCCGTGAGGTGTTACCACATAGGGAATGTGATTATTAAATGCAAACTGCATCCCTTTACGTGAAAAAGCATTAAACAAAGTATTTACATGAATTAAATCAAAAGATGAAAAATGTTCGAGATACTTATTCAGCAAACCAGAGTCAAAATATTTTTTACGGAATTTATTTTTGGAAACCGGAAGGTAATGAACTTTGACTCCGTCAACGTCTTTTATTATGGGGTCATCCGTTTCAAATAATTTTTCATCACCATTTAAATTAAGTGTCAGCACTTCAATATGTAAATGATGGTGCTTAACTAAAAACTCCGCCTGCTCTGCAATGCACTTTGGCGGACCGCCATAAAACCATGA
The DNA here is from genome assembly GCA_044448905.1 of Bacteroidia bacterium. GTDB lineage: Bacteria > Bacteroidota > Bacteroidia > AKYH767-A > OLB10 > JBIOHJ01. The sequence goes on from JBIOHJ010000043.1 coordinate 7,324, forward strand.
AGGCTTATAATAGGGAGTGATGTATAGAATTTTCACAAATTAATTTCCTCAATGGGATCTTTCGGACAAAAGTAAATTTATTTTAAACCAGAATAGCATGTTTACATATATTGCCGGTAAATAACTTCCATGTGTTTTATGGGCTGAATACGATCTAATTTGCTTTAGCCTTATTTTCTCATAGATAAGTAGTCTTTTGTATATTTGCATTTGAATTATGAAAACTAAAAATGAATAATCAGACAAAAACATTTGAAGAAATTGAACTTTTGGTTGAAGAAAATACCAGGAGCGAAAATCATCTTGTGGTTTTTAATGATGAAGTCAATACTTTTGATTTTGTAATTGAATCATTAATTGATGTATGCCGGCACGACCGCCTGCAAGCTGAACAATGCACGCTTTTGGTTCATCATAAGGGAAAATGTTCAGTTAAAGATGGTTCTTTTAAAAAATTGCGTCCCATGTGTGAGGCATTACTCGACCGGGGCTTAACTGCTGCCATCCAGTAATTTTTTCAGTATTCTTTCCCCGCTTATTTTAAATATCTTTGAAAAAAATTAATTGCATTGATGTTATTTACTTCAATAATACTCCTTATACTTTTCGGAATTCTGTTGCTGGTTCTCGAGATATTGATTTTACCGGGATTAATTGCAGGAATTATAGGCGGAATATTGGTTTTAGCCGGAATTTCATGGATGTATAAAGAATTTGGAAATACTTATGGGAACTACACAGCTGTAACAACCGCACTTGCCACCTTCGGAGCTATTTACTACTCACTTAAGTCAAAAGCATGGACGCGCTTCGGATTAAAAGATTCGCTTGAAGGAAAAACAAACCAGGTTGATAAACTGGAATTGAAAGAAGGGGATGAGGGCACAACAGTTTCAGATCTTCGGCCAATGGGAAGCGTAATGATAAATAACATACGGGTTGAAGCGCAATCGCACGGTGAACACATTCCGGCTAATTCAAAAATTACCGTGCTTAAAATTCTTCCCAATAAACTAATTGTGAAAAAAAAAACTAAACCTTAGATTCAATTTCTATACCTTTAAACTTTAACTCTAAACTTTCTCATCATGCAACTACCATTTTTATTGCTCGCAATAGTTGGAACCATCATCCTGTTGTTTATGTTTCTTTATTTCGTTCCGGTTAACCTATGGATAACGGCAGTTTTCTCCGGTGTCAGAATAAGCATCATGAATTTGATTCTTATGCGGCTAAGAAAAGTTCCGCCTTCCATCGTAGTTAATGCTATGATTACTTCAACAAAAGCCGGGTTGAATGTTACAACTAATGATATTGAAACACATTATCTCGCAGGCGGACATGTTAATAATGTGATCAAGGCATTGATCAGCGCTGATAAGGCAAACATCCCGCTTACATTTAAATTAGCAACAGCAATTGACCTTGCCGGACGCGATGTTGCCGATGCCGTTCAACTCTCGGTTAATCCCCGTGTAATTGATACACCTCCGGTTTCGGCTGTTGCAAAAAACGGAATTCAGTTAGTTGTTCGTGCGCGTGTAACCGTAAGAACCAATATAAACCAATTAGTAGGTGGAGCAGGTGAAGAAACTGTGCTTGCGCGTGTTGGCGAAGGGATTGTAACTACTATTGGTTCCGCACACGATCATAAAGCGGTTTTGGAAAACCCGGATACAATCTCTAAAACTGTTCTTTCAAAGGGATTGGATGCCGGAACCGCATTTGAAATTCTTTCTATTGATATTGCCGATATTGATGTAGGAGAAAACATCGGGGCTAAATTACAAACCGAGCAAGCGAGTGCTGATCTTAAAGTTGCACAGGCAAAGGCAGAAGAACGAAGAGCGATGGCAGTTGCGAGCGAGCAGGAAATGAAAGCTAAAGCTCAGGAAGCACGCGCTAAAGTTATTGAGGCAGAAGCACAAATTCCGCTGGCAATGGCAGAAGCATTTCGTGAAGGGCACTTAGGTGTGATGGATTATTATAAAATGCAAAACATACAGGCCGATACTGGTATGCGCGATTCGATTTCGAAAGGGGATAAGGATAAGAAATGATTTAGGTCCCGATAGCCATAGGGATTAAATTTTTACTTTTGCCCGGCAAAAAAATTATTTATTATTTCAATTTGGTCCCGTAGCTTAACTGAATACCTGCCTGCCGTGGCAGATAGCCAGCGTGACGGCAGGCAGGGAGCACCTGACGAAGCATGAACAAATATTATACGTATGTGCTAAGAAGTGAGAAAGATGGAAGATTTTATGTAGGAATGACAGGCAATATTGAAAGAAGAATTAATGAACATAATAGAGGAAAGGTATTTTCAACGAAGGGATATCTTCCATGGAAATTAATTAAGACAGAAGAATTTTCCTCGAGAAGAGAAGCAAGAGAAAAAGAGAAATATTTAAAGAACGGTAGCGGTAAAGAGAACATTAAACATTATTGGTCCCGTAGCTTAACTGAATAGAGCACCTGACTACGGATCAGGAGGTTCGGGGTTTGAATCCCTGCGGGATCACTGAAATGCCATGTAAATATCTTATTTACAGGGCATTTTGTTTTTTGGGTAGAACATAGGGAGAACAAATCATAAATTCGCGTGTTGAATAAAGTAAAGGTTTAAAAAAATCCTATTTAACCACAGTTTTCTTTTCTTTTCCAAAAGCAACAACAGCAGAATCTTTAAAAATCTTCAGGAGCTTTATATCATCCTCTTCTTCGTTTAGCTTCATTATATATTCTTTTCCGTTAATCTGCACAAAAGCAAATTCTTTTTTGGAACTCGCGTTCTTCATAGTTCCGTTATATTTTATATCGGGCCATGGTTTGGAAACCGGTGGTAGCGTTTTTTTTATTACCAGAGCTTTTACCGGGGCAGGATTCAAGCTGGCCTGTTTTCCTAAAAACGGATCCCTGTAGTTTGCAATGATGCTGAATGTATCAGGCGCATTTGAACTAGTGGCAGCCGGTAAATTAAATTGCTCCGAACTCATTGCAGTTTCGTCAGGGCTCAATGATAAAATTATTTTATAAATGATAATTCCCCAAATAAGAACTGCAAGGGGGAGTAAAATATAAACAGTCTTTTTATTTTTCATTACCTGTAAAAAGGACTTGCAGTTACTGGATAAAGAATTTTCGGTAAGCCGAAAACGCGCTCTCGTTACCGGCTGCGTCCATTGACTTTGCCTTCCAGAAATAAGCTCCTGTACTTTGAGTAATGATGTAATAAGTATTTACAGTGAAAATTTTATTCGGGTTTGAAAATGTCGAATCAGTATCAATAAAAAGGCTGTCGGCAACCGAAGCCGCATCTACTGACCAGGTTAAAGAATCGTTTGAACCGAATAAAATGATAGCATTGTTCAACGGGGAAACAAGTACAGGCGCTGAAGGTGCCGTTAAGTCAACAGTTAATTTTCGTGAAGAGTAGGGCGAAATGCTGGATGCATTCTGCGCTCTTACATTCCAGGTATAACTTCCTTCCGCCAGTGTGTAATCATATTCAGTTTCGGCCTGTGTTACATCCGATATTATATTATTGTTTGCAGAATCAATAATCTGAATCCGGTATTCTTCGGCATTATAAAGTGATTGCCATTTAAAAGTAAAAACTGTTGTATTGGTAACATAATTATCCTGGGGCGAGGTGAGCACTACTGTTTGGGAACTTAAATCAAGCGTGCTGTCAATAGTCAGGGTGCGTGTAAAGTAAGAGGTATTGCCCCCGTTATTCTCCCCCCTTACACGCCACTCGTACATTCCGGGCAGTAAAGAATATTGAAATTTTGTTAATGTAATTGTGGTATCGAGTACAAATTGCTGAACATAAGAAAATGTTCCTCTTACTATCTGGAGATTGTATTCTTCAGCGCCTTCCAGCTCTTCCCACCAGAATGTTTGGGTTGAAACAGAGGATGTGAAACTGTCAGGCGGTGAAATAATTGAAATAGTTTTATTTTCGATATCAGGCTCGATGAAATCATCACAACCCGAGAGGGCAGAAGTCAGGATTACAGTTGATACTAATAGGTTAACTATTTTCATTTTATTAAAAATTTAATTCGATTTTTTTCATCCCGGTTTAATTATTTCGTCACCATTCATTTTTGTTACATGTTGAAGAAAAACAGTTGCTGTAAGCTCAAGGTTCTTGGTTTTAAAGTTAGTTTTTGTCTGAAAAACTACTGACGCAATTTTTCCTATCTTTCTTTTTTGCTCTAAGATATAAAGTAATTTCAACAGTTTTATAAAGTCTCCTTCAATTTTAAATACATTGGTTTGCACCAGGAAATCGCTGCCGGAAGTTTGTATGGTTTCGGGAAATTCTTTTAATACCACTTTATTTTCTTTGCAGTAATTTGTCACTATTCCGAGTAAGGCCTGTTGCATATTAGTTTCACTATGCTGCATAGTCGTCAATGTTTTATCCATAGTTGCTATCTGCATTTTTATATGGGCAGTCTTTCGCGGAATGTCTTTCGCAAAATCAACCTGTTGTTTCAAATTTCTATATGTTTTACATTGATCAATGGTTTTCTTTATGGCAAGGCGGTAAGCCATCAAAGCAAAAAGCACTGCAGCAATAAGCAGAAACCGGTTTTTTGTTTTATAATTTAACCTGTTAAACAATTCTGTTCAGATTATTCCAAGCTCAATAGTAAACTGCCCGGGCGTTTTTAAATTGTCCTGCCGGTAATCGAGCAGGCTGACTTTATCAATCCATTTATTTTTTTTAAGCACCTTCATCCATTCATTAAGCTCGGAGCTTACATTACATTGGCCTGAAACAGTAATTACCTTTGGCTTGAATGATAATTTATCCTCTTCACCCCCTGTGCTTTTTACTGCCGGAAAAATATTAATGCCTGTCAGCCGGATTGCCGGCAATAGCTCTTGAGCTATCCGATCGGCATAGTAGGAAGTTTTTGAAGTTTCAAGCAGGCCATTTCTTGAAAAAAAATCCTGCTTGTCTTTATAATCTTTTTCAAGTGCCTTGTAATTTTCAAGCTCGCTTTGCAGTAACATGGATTGCGAATTCAGCTCAGCATTTTTAGCTGAATAATGCTGGAAAAGAAAAAAATTGATGAGCAACACTCCTAAAAAAATGATTAAAGCCGCCCATCCTGTTTTTTCAAATATTCTTTTCTGTTTAAACTCATGTTGCTCAGATGTAATTAAGCCGGGCTGTAGCGAAAAGCTTTTCTCGCCCGATAACAGGTACTGGAATGCTGCAGCAAATGCCATGGCAAACGGCTGCTGAAGGGAATTGCCCCCGATATTAACAGCAGCATCGCTTACGGGGATATCTTCAGATTTATAATTTTCAATTTTCTTACCCTGTATAATAAAATGATGATTATAAATTGCAATTTCAAAATTTTCTGAATCTGAAATTAAAGGAAGTACGGCTTGAAAACAAAAAGGGCCCAATGTACAACCTATCACGTGGTAGCCGTTGTTCTTAAAGCTATTCAGTACCTCATCTGCAAAACTTTTCCTCGCTACAGAAACATATAAATTATTACCTGTACTGGTAGAAAAATGCTTCTCTAAATAAAAATCTTTAACCTCTGCATTGGGCAAAACACTTTGTAATAAATTTTTGTCACTTTCATTTTCATGGAGTGCTAACCTTTTATGAATAATTCCTTTACCTGTCAGAATTAAAATAACCGGAAGATTTCCGGGAATACTATTCTTAAGATCAGCAGGTTTTATAAACTCTGTTGAAGAAACGACTTCAACCCTGGATTTATTTTCTTTTAAAATTACTGTTCGGATAATTGAATCCCCGCCAGGTAAAATAGTACATTCAATACCTGTAACCTGCTTGCTCCTGAGAAAATTATCGGTATCAGGAAGGAATTTCATTTTCTTAATAAATTACAGTAGGCTTAATAAAAATTGTAAGCTTGTTATCTCCTTTAGTTTTGGTTCTTGTGCTGAAAAACCATTTGATAACGGGTATTCTCGATAGAAAAGGAATCCCTGAACCTGAATCATTGGAGGTATTTTCTTCCAGCCCCCCGAGAATTATCATCTCTTCATTCTTGACACGGATCATGGATTGAAAATCACGGGTAATGGTACCCGGTGGGGCAGTAGGCGAAATTCTTTCGGTGAAATTAGATTGTTTTACTCCTATATCTAGGGTTATTTGTTCATCACCCGATACCATTGGGTTAATTGACAGCGCAAGGTCTGCATTGATTGGCTTGTAAGATATTGATGTCTGCGATCCTGCAGTGACAGAGCCTAATATAGTTGTAGAAGATTCCTGGTAATATTCTGTTCTGCCAATGCTCAACTTGGCTTCATGCCCGTTTAATGTCGCAAGCTTGGGAGTAGAACGTAATTTTAAATAGCCCTGCTCTTCCAATAGTTTTATATTCAAATAAAAGTTAGGTGTAACTTTTCCTAAGTTCACAACACCCAACCCGTTAATCCCTGAAATTATATTGTTAATAGATGATGAACTGAGCGACATATCAACACCTGACAAAACGGTTCCTTTTGTTTGAGGGGCAGGTTTATCGCCCAGCCCTGCCTGAATACCTGAAGAAACGGTTCGTGTATTGCGTACATCCACAATCAGCACTTCAATTACCACAACAGGCACCACCCTGTCAACTTCCCTTAGAAAAGTTTCGATTTCTTCTATCTTCGGCTGTGAGCCGCTCATTATAACACTATTCAAATCAGGAAATGCTTTAATGTCCACACTTTTTTTCAGCTCTGCAGGAATAACGTCAATAATTTTTTCTGCTGTACGGTATTTTAACTGCATTAATTTCGTTTGCCTTAATCCCTCAATATTACGATCACCGAATAATATTATGCCATCAATCCTTTTAAACGTATAGTCGGTAGCGTTAAGCAGGTATTTTAAAAAATCTTCAAAAGTTGCATTGGTTACATGCAGCGATGCATTTCCTTTTATTTCGCTGAATAAATAATAATTCCGCTTTAATTGCCCACACACCGTATTAATAATATCCACTAAAGGAACATTATTCGCATCAACAGAAATAAGAGTATCAGATTGAACCGTTATATCTAACCCATTAACACCAGTGCTGTTTTTAGTTCCGTTTTTATCATTTTGTGATTTTAAAGGAACTTGCGGTTCCTTGTCTTTTTTGTCAATAAGAAAAACATTGTCATCAGTAGGAGTAACCTTTAAATCATTGGCGTATGCAAAGCTGAGCATTGCACTGCCAAAGGACATATTCTGGATAAATCCATTCACAACTTTATTATTAAGCTCGGGAGCTACCGCTACATTTTTGCCAGTAACCTTTGTAATTTCTTTTGCTACAAGGAAAAGCGTATCATCTTTCAAGTCAAAATTCAGAAGGTCATTTATACTATCATAAGTTATTTTTATTATCCTTGGTTGAAGTTTCGGGGGCTCTGCTAAAGGAGGAACATATTTAACAAATGACATAATCGGCCCGGTAAAAGTTATATCCATGTCGTAGTTTTTACACATGAAAATAAAAACATCAATAACGTTTACGTTTGAAAATGCGTTGGAAATTTTTACGGTTAAAGTATTGTCAACATTAATATTCAGGTTATAGGTAGCGGCCATTCCTCTTAAAAATTCCTGGATGGTGGCATTGTTCACCGAAACTTCCACGTTTTCTAAAAGCCCGGGGGATTTTTTTGACAGCTCTCTTAATTTCAATTCCAGTTCAGAAAAACGATCCTGGCCCAATGAAGTCAATGAGACGGCTAAAAACAGGAAAGAGAATAAAATAGACCGTGGATAAAATTTCCGCATTAAAGAAGGAAAAAATTTATTAAGGTTAGTAAGTGTTTAGTAGAATTGAATACACCTCATCAAGAGAAGTCATTCCGCTTTCAAACAGCTCAAAAGCGTTTTGCATCAGCGTTTTTATATGCCTTTCTTTTAACAAAGAATTCACTGCGAAGTTATTATTTTTAATATGATCTGCAAGGTCATAATCTACCGGTATTACTTCATAAATTGCTGTACGTCCTTTATAGCCGGTATAGTAACAATGCTCACACCCTTTGGCAGTAAAATGTTCGTTGATTTTTTTCAGGGGCTTGAAGTTTCTCGGAAATAATTTTTCATCAAACACCTCTTTCTCTTTGCATTCATTGCAAAGCATCCTTATCAGGCGTTGAGCTACGGTAGTGTTCAATGTGCTTGCAAGCAAAAAGGAAGGTACTCCCATATCAATCAGGCGTGAAATAGTTCCCCATGCAGAGTTCGTATGAATGGTTGACAACACAAGGTGCCCCGTCAATGCAGCTCTTATTGCCATTTGGGCTGTTTCATTATCACGAATCTCCCCAAGCATAATAATATCGGGGTCTTGCCTGAGGAAAGTCCGGAGCGCGCTTGCAAATGTCAGCCCGATGCTTTCTTTGAGCTGAACCTGGTTAATTCCCTCGAGTGTATATTCAATCGGGTCTTCAATCGTGAGGATGTTTGTTTTTTCCTTATTCAGAATTTTCAGTGTCGCATACAAAGTGGTTGTTTTTCCTGATCCTGTAGGGCCGCTTATAAGCACAATACCGTGCGGTTTTCTGATGCCTTCCAGGTAATTACTCAATTCATCTTTTGTTAAACCAAGGTTTTCAATATCAATATTAGCTGCATCATTATTCAGCAGGCGCAGCACAATTTTTTCCCCGTGAAGGGTAGGGAGGACTGAAACGCGGATATCGAATTTCCTCCCTGCATTATTAAAAAATATTCTTCCGTCCTGGGGTAATCTCTTTTCCGATATATCGAGGTTGGCTTTGATTTTAATTTTATTGATCAGCGAAGGATAATCGGGTTTATTAATAATGTAACGCTCAATGAGCATTCCGTCAATCCGTATCCTCACCCGGTTTTTTTCTTCGTAGGCTTCGATATGAATATCGCTGCTGCCAAGGTTTTTTGCTTCGCTTATCAGGATTTGCAGGAAGTCATCCGGTTTTTCCGAATATAATTCCGTTTTCTTGGTGGTAGTGTATCCGTTAGTTCTCCGGTAATATTTTCCCAGGGTCTTTTGAATAAGGTCATGAGAAACTTTTTCTACTTCAATATTTTTTCCCAATAAAATTTCAAGCTCGTTCATTATATCGTTGCTGAAATGCTTGGTATCGGCATACAATTCAATTTTATTCCTTTCTACTGACTTCGGAACAATCCTGTAATGCCATGCCTGTTCAGTGGTAAGCACCTGCTGCAAATCAACATTGAGAGGAATATGGTCTAAATCATCCATTGCTGTAAAACATTTTTTATCGTATCATCATTGTTGAAATTTAATGCCATCGGATACTGTAAAATAAAACAAATTACCAGTTGCATTCCAAGACATCCGGCTAACGGAATTTTATAGTTCATATCCTTTTTAATAAATATGTAAATTCCATAACCCGCCAGCGTAATAAACATGCCTGTGATAAAGAAAAGGATATAATTCACCGGGGCGAATAAGGCGGTTAAAACTATTAAAAATAATATATCCCCCAGCCCGAGATAGGTATTCACAATGTTGAATATTTTCTTTTGGCGCAGCGAAAAATAAAATGTGAGCAGCATCAATTGTATTGCAATGAAAGCCATGCTGAACAAAATATTAATAAAAACCTCAGCGGGATTTTTATTAAAAGAAGACTTTACAAAAAACAAAACAAACAGTGCCGCCAGTAAAACCCATGCAATTTGCCTGTATTTAAAATCCTGGTAAATAATTACAGATAAAAAGACGAAACAAAGCGCATCAACAATCCAGCTCATCAATCGGGTGTTATTTCCTTAATCATTTTATCCTGGTCAACTTCCCAAATATTAAAAACACCGTCACCGTCAAAATCGGTTGCAGCAGTTGCTCTTGCTTTGAAAGCATTATTTGTAGCCTCGGTAATTTCTATCTTATAATTTGCCGTTCCTCCCTCCGAAACCATTTTCGAATGCTCAAAGCTGATATCAATAAAATCGGTGCTGTATTTCGAGTGCATATAAAAATAAGTTTTCTCGAGTGTATGGATGTGCTCGAGCTGCAATTGAGCTTCGGTGCTTTTAGCTTTTGAAATGAGCGGCATCAGGTTAGGCAGTGCAAGCAGCACAAGAATGCCGATAATGCACAGAACAATAAGCAATTCAGTTAGTGTGAACGCGTGTAACCTCTTAATATGTATTTTCATTGTCTTGAAACTATTCGTTCTTTATTTCAGAAAGTAAAGCTAAAAAATAAATTTAATAAAATGTTTTGCTTTATAATTTTTCATTGAATGCCCATACACAGGTTACTTACTCCTTCAGATATTATCCCTAAAAAACAAGTCACTGACATTTTTTCTGATAAACAGGGGAAAGCTCATCAAATTTTTTGATAATCTTTTTACCGGATAAATCTTTTATTTCATTATCAAAAGCAGGGCATCCCGAAAAATTACTTGCAATTATTTCCTTAATATTATCATCGTCCACCTTGCCTTTAAAACCCGACTTATCAAAATAATAATAATAATAATTATATCCTCCATTCATTGTCATTTGGGAGCTTGCAAGGATACGCGCATTCTCTTTATTCCTTAACATCACTATTAAAAAATCATTTCTTTTATTCCATCCGTTTATCTTTTCTTCGCTTACAACTTCATATAATGCATATTCATTATGAAAAAACTTAACATTTTGCCCGTCATACTGAATTTTATCACCACTTGATTTATGTCCGGTTACTTTGAACCCTAAAGCTGAATTTACCTTGGAATAATAAAGCGTATCATTTTTATCGTTTACAATATATTGTTTTCCTTTTTTTTTAGATTGACCTTGTGACGGAGCCACTACAACGAAACAAAGTAAAAACAACAGTGTGCTCTTCATAACTTATTTTAATTTTCAGTGCAAAAAACAAAAACAGCAGCAAAGCTTAATTATAACTTAACAAACTTTTGTGTCTTATTGCCTGCGTTAATAATATAAATGCCGGGAACGAGCAAAGAAATATCCAATGCCAATTTTTGATCTTCATGAGTCAGATAATCTTTCTTCAACAAAATTTCACCGTATAAATTCCTGACAACAATATTTTCGTTTTTATTTATGACAAAGTTAATTGTAGAATTAGCAGGGTTAGGATAAACGTTAAAAGTATTATTAATAAAATTTTCACTGAGGCCGGTAGCCTCATCAATCTTTGCGACATATGTATTAAAGCAAGAAACAATATTATTATTTAAATTGATAGTGCCAAATGAAATTGACGGGTAAAAAAACTTACCAGTTATAAAAACATCACCGAAAGCATCGGTTGCTATTGAATATGCATTGTCATGGTCAACACCTCCGGCTCCTAAAGCCCATGAAACATTTCCATTGACATCGTACTTAGCAGCAAATATATCTTGATATGGGGGACTAACATTGTTGAGGTTAAATGAACCAAACGTAATACTTGAATCATTATAATTACCTGCAACATAACTGTTGCCGGCTGCATCCGCAGCTACGGACCATGCTATGACAGAATAGGCTCCCCCTGCTGATTTAGCCCAAAGCTCATTTCCAAGCGAGTCATATTTTACCAGGAACATATTAAAATATCCATTATTGTTCAGAGTAATTGAATCAAAAGTAATTGAAGGGCCTTCATAAAATCCGGTAACCACAATGTCACCATTGCTATGCACTGCAACGGAGTTTGCGTGATCATAACCATTTCCACCGAAAAAGTTAACCCATACGAAATTTCCGTCCGAATCGTATTTAGCCAGAAATAGTTCTTTAGTGCTGAATGCCATGTTATAAACAGTAATGGAATCGAAAACCATGCTAAATCCATTAAATTGTCCTGTCAGGATAATACTTCCTGAATTATCAGCTGCAATTGAAGAACCCCAGCAACTGCTACCGCCCTGGATAGACTTTGCCCATATTACATTACCGTTCGAGTCATATTTCACTGTAAAAATCAAGTCGTTGGCACCGAAGTTGTTTGACAGGGTGTCTGTTCCCAGTGCAATAAGAGGGCTTCTGAAACTACCGGTTGCAATTATATTATCGAATCCATCCGTTGTAACAGAATTTAACAGGTCGTTATCACTTCCTCCGCCACACTTTGCCCAAAGCACATTTCCGTTGCCATCATATTTTACAATGAAAAAATCTAAATACGGGCTAAAAAAAGGCCCGTGATTATAAATGACCGTTGACCCGAATGTCATGCTGTCGCTGCCGAACCAGCCGCAAACAATAATATTTCCCGATGCATCTGTAGTAACTGAAGTAACTTCTTCGTCATAAATGCCACCTGCGCACCTTGCCCATAATATGTTTCCGGCTGCATCATATTTCGCTGTATAAATATCAATCATGCCAAACGGAAATAAAGTGTCGGACCCGATTGCCAGCGTGTCAAAACCGCAAGTGCCTGCTATTATAGCATTCCCCGATAAATCAGATGTTACTGAAAATGAAAATGGCGTTTCTTCTGAATGCGCCCACTGCCAGGAGGGTGTTTGCGCGTCAAGTAAATTGATTACACTAATAAAAAATAACAGGGTAAAGAATAAAGATTTTACTCTCATAGTGGTTCTTGATAATTTGTAAAAGTATAAAAACTACATTGATATTAACTTTACTATTCAGCTTAAAAAAAACTGTACAAAGCAAATGCATCATTGCTTTGATTTTTTCACTAATTATGCACTTTATAATTTCAATATCCTTCTATTCGAAAAATGATAAAACCGATAATTAAATTAACTGCGCTGCTTTTGCTGACTGGGGCTGGTTACCTGCCTGCAAATGGCGCGAAAATTCTAAATGGCCAGGCAAGCTTAGAAAAAGTAAAAAAGAATAAATTTTATATTGAAAATAAAGGGCAGTGGGATAAAAAAGCTGCATACCTCATACGTACAAACGGGCTTGACGGTTGGGTTCTTTCTAACGGAAATATGCTCCTTGACTTTTATGAAATCAGCAAGCCGCAATCTGCTGACGGTAATTTTTTTCCCGGCATTATATTAAAAAAGCCGGAGAGAGCGGAACGTACAGGGCACCGCATCATTTTTCAATGGCAAAATAATGAGCAGCCTCTTCTATTCAAAAATGCCCGGCAGCAGGAAGGATATTATAATTACTTAATAGGAAATGATCTTTCAAAACATGCTTCATACGTTGGTTTGTTCGGTGAAATAACCGGGTATAGTTTATACCCGGGTATTGATATGCGATATTATTCTGATAAAGGCAGCATGCGGTATGATTTGATTGTTCGCCCGGGTTCAGACCCTTCCCAAATCAAGCTTAAAATAACAGGTGCTGATGCTATACGCAGCCAAAACGGGGCTGTCTTTTTTAAGACCAGTTTGGGAGAAATTCAAATGAATGACCTGTATGTTTATGAAAAAGAAACAAAAAAGCAGGTTAGCTGCAACTGGATAATTAAAAACGATAATGAATTAATTTTTAGCATCGGAGATTATGATAAGTCTCGTACGCTTGTAATTGACCCTGTTATTTTTTCTACTTACCTGGGAGGCGGTAACGCTGATTATGGATATGGATTCACTATAGATTCCAATGGAAACTCTTATATAACGGGCTCTACCATGTCACAAGATTTTGATGTAACTCCCGGAGCATATCAATCCGGCTACGGAGGTGGATCGTTAGATATTTTTATTACCAAATTAAATCCCACCGGAACTTCTCTAATTTATTCCACTTTTATCGGTGGTGCAAAGGGGGAATATTCTTTTGGCATAGCAGTAAACGGAAACGGAAATTCGTTTATTACCGGGAGTACATATTCAACTGATTTTGATTTAACACCGGGTGCTTTTCAAACTACGGCAGATTCTGTAAGCGGCAATGCATTTGTTCTCGAATTAAATTTAACAGGCACAATGTTAGTTTATTCAACCCTTTTCGGAGGTGCCACAGTTGATGTAGGTAATTGTATAACCCTGGATGCAAATAATAATGCCTATGTGGGAGGTACCACAAATTCATTGGATTTTGATATCACACCCGGAGCTTTTCAAACTACTTACGAAGGAAATGGAGATGCATTTATCACAAAAGTTAACTCAACAGGTGATTCATTGATTTATTCATCTTACCTTGGGGGTAGCCTTGGAGAAATTGCCTATGATGTGAATGTTGATAACATGTTTAATGTATACTTAACGGGAATTACATCATCACTTAATTTTGATGTTACCACGGGCGCATACCAGACCAGTTACGGAGGCAATGGGATATATCCCGGTGATGTATTTATTACAAAAATGAACCCGGCAGGAAACGCATTAATTTATTCGACATACCTGGGCGGAAGCGATTATGACACTCCGGGCCTTCATTCTTCAACAATAGATTCCCAGGGCAATATTTATTTAACAGGCTTTACTGCATCTTTGGATTTTGACACCACTGCTGGCGCTTACCAGACAACACATGCCGGTGGAAGTTTTAATTTTCCATTTGATGTTTTTGTCATAAAGCTTAATCCGACAGGAACAGCATTGGTTTATTCTACTTATTTAGGGGGCAGCGGGGAGGAAAGAGCCTATACGACTGATATAGACAATTCGGGAAATGTATATGTAACCGGCAGAACAAATTCAACTGACTTCGATGTCACGCCTTCGGCTTACCAGCCAACCGGAGGATTATTCGCCTCTGACGCGTTTATTACCGTACTTAATCCTGCCGGAAGCTCATTGGTTTATTCGACTTACCTGGGACAAGACTATTATAATGACGAAGGTGCATGTATAATAGTCAATGCAAACGGCAGCGTATATCTTTTGGGATTGACTGAATCCCCGAACTTCCCCATAACTCCCGGAGCATACCAGGATTCACTTGATGGAAGCTATGATATTTTTGTAATGAAATTTGATAACCTTACCTCGGTTGGTGAGATTATCAACACTGATTTTTCTCCGGAAATTTTTCCAAATCCAAATGAAGGAATTTTTACTGTAAGGCTTAATTCTTTGCCAAAAGGGTTTACAGGAATGGAAATTATAAATGTTTTAGGTGAAATAGTATGGACGGGTAATTTTCAAAATAGTCCAGGCTCTTTTGAAACACAATTTGATGTAAGTACCCTTGGCAAAGGGATTTATTTTTTAAAGATTCAGAGCAGTGAAAATCCCATTGTTAAAAAAATCGTTATTGAATAGGATTCAGCCAGCCATGTGTTTTCCTCTCACTAAGTGAAGAGAGCGGCTCTTAAAGGCTTGTGTTTGCCTCACTAAGTCAAGTGAGCGGCACACAAAGGCAAGTGTTTGCCTCACTAAGTGAAGTGTGCGCAACACAAAGGCAAGTGTTTGCCTTACTAAGTGAAGTGTGCGCAACACAAAGGCAAGTGTTTGCCTCACTAAGTGAAGTGAGCGGCACACAAAGGCAAGTGTTTGCCTCACTAAGTCAAGTGAACAGCACACAAAGGCAAGTGTTTGCCTCACTAAGTGAAGTGAGCGTAACAC